>JARRNW010000011.1:0-18767 GCA_037384565.1 Candidatus Thiodiazotropha sp. | reverse complement strand
AATGTCAAAGGTATGATGTGAGGGTTCTAGCGTTACGGTGTAGGTCATCGGGTCGCTCAGGAATTGAGTTACAAAAGAATTCCATTGTCTCTTATTTTGTGCAGGAGGAAAACCGATGCATTCTGTGTTTATTGTCGGTTGTGGTGATATTGGCCGCAGGATTGCCCGCAGGTTGCCGGGGTTGAAAGTCACTGGCCTGGTTTCAGGGCAGTCAGGCGCGGCCCTGCTTAAGAGACTGGGGATCATGCCCGTCATTGCAAATCTGGATATCCCGGGAGAACTCGATGATCTTGATATAGAGGGGCAGGTCGTTTTTTATCTTGCTCCGCCTCCTGGAGGAGGTGAAAAAGATACCAGGATGCGTCATTTCCTGGAGGCGATCAGGGATCAGAGGCCGGAGAAACTGGTTTATATCAGTCCAGCGCAGCGCGGATGTAAAGCTGCCTTTAAAGGCCAACAGATAGTCGTTTTGTGTATTCATCCCGTGTATTCGTTCTTAAGTCAGTCGAAGCATGCAGTTTCTTAGTTCAATCAAGGATATAATAGCCATTTTTTTACAGTGGTCGAACCCAATGAAGCATGATAGCCCTCCTCTATTCCAGTCCGATCTCGATCTGAAACTCCTGAACCGGGGCAAGGTGCGGGACATCTATGAAGTAGATGATCAGCACCTGTTGATCGTGACCAGTGACCGGCTCTCGGCATTCGATGTGGTCTTGCCTCAGCCGATTCCCGGAAAGGGGGAAGTACTCACCCGGGTTGCCAATTTCTGGTTTCACAGAACCGAGTCGATCATCCCCAACCACCTCTCCACTGTTCCCCTCGAACAGGTGGTCAAGGATCCTGAGCAAAGGGCACAACTGGGGGATCGCTGGCTGATCGTACGTAAGCTCAAACCCCTGCCCGTGGAGGCGATCGTGCGGGGATATCTGATCGGTTCGGGGTGGAAAGACTACCAGACCAGTGGACAGGTGTGTGGCATTCCCCTGCCCGAGCACCTGCGTCAGGCGGATAAACTACCCCAGCCCCTATTCACGCCATCCACCAAGGCTGAACTGGGTGATCACGACATCAACATCAATTTCGATCAGACCGTTGAACTGCTCGGCCGGCCCCTGGCGGAACAGGTACGTGATGTCAGTTTACGGCTCTACACGGAATCTGCGGAATACGCATTACAACGGGGCATCATCATTGCGGACACCAAATTTGAATTCGGTCTCGACGATCAAGGTAATCTGCACCTGATCGATGAAATCCTAACCCCGGATTCCTCCCGTTTCTGGCCGGCTGATACCTACCAGCCGGGTATCAGTCCGCCCAGCTTCGACAAACAGTTCGTGCGCGACTATCTGGAAACCCTGGACTGGAACAAAACACCACCCGGCCCGGAGCTACCCGCTGAAGTTATTCGCAAAACGGTCGATAAATACCATGAAGCGGAGAGACGCCTTACGGGACCGGCTTGATCGACGCATTTCTCAACCCAACAGAAGCGAAGTTTGAAACCCTGATCCCCTCATGTCCGGAATTGCGGCGAAATCAGGGTGAACCGGAACAGTTGGGTTGAGGATTCGCGAACCGGGTAACCGTTTTTACGAATCCGATTCGTAACGACCGTAGGGATATCAGCTAACATGAGCAGGTCTGTCGGAGCGCCAAACCTAAGTTTCAAATGCGTTGATCGCCCAACCGGCTGGGTGAGACGGTGTATAGTTTCATTACGCAATGATTCAACATAAAACAAAGACAAACCGAGTGGTCATCTATACGACCCTGAAGTGCCCCCATTGTGTGCACCTGAAACGCTGGTTGAAGAAAAATAACGTCCCGTTTTTGGACTTTAATGTTGCCAAACCCGGAAAGATTCAGAAGAAATTCTTTGAAATCGGCGGCCGAACCGTTCCCCTGATCGTAATCGGAGATCGTTTTTTCGAGGGATTCAATCCCAATCAGTTGAAAAATGTCCTGGAGCTGGAAGGTTTGATGTAAGTGCCATTGCCTGCGCGTCACGCCTTGCTTTGGGACCCGTGCCGGCCTCTATAAACGCGAATTAGTATGAGACACTACACTAGTGTAGTGTCCTATTTCTTTTGACGAAAAAGAAAAGTGGCTCGCCCAGGAGGGCGAAACTGGTGAATGTGCTGAAGATGAGGATGAAGATGCCCCCCAGGAGCGGGGGGCAAGCTTGAAGGGTATCAGTTGATCTTCGGGTTCAACTCGCCACTTTCATAGCGTTTCTGCATGTTTTCCAGGGAGATCGAGGTGATCTTGTCCGCCATGCCTGCGGAACCAAACGCCTCGTAGCGGGACTTGCAGATATCCGCCATCGCCTTGGTCGCCTCTTTGAGGAACTTACGGGGATCGAAGTTGGACTTGTTGTCATTCAGGTGTCTGCGGATCGAACCCGTGGAGGCCATGCGCAGGTCGGTGTCGATGTTGACCTTGCGTACACCGTGCTTGATGCCCTCGACGATCTCCTCGACCGGTACACCGTAGGTTTCACCCATATCACCGCCGTATTCGTTGATGATCGCCAGCCAGTCCTGGGGTACGGAAGAGGAACCGTGCATAACCAGGTGGGTGTTGGGGATGCGGGCGTGGATCTCTTTCACACGCTCGATCGCCAGGATGTCACCGGTAGGCGGACGGGTGAACTTGTAAGCACCATGGGAGGTACCGATGGCGATAGCCAGAGCATCGACGCCGGTCTTCTTGACGAAGTCGGCGGCCTCGTCGGGATCAGTCAGCAACTGGCTGTGATCCAGGGTGCCTTCCGCGCCTACACCGTCCTCTTCACCGGCCTGGCCGGTTTCCAGGGAACCCAGACAGCCCAACTCACCCTCGACGGATACGCCTCCCGCATGGGCCATTTCCACCACCTTGGCGGTGGTCTCAACATTGTACTCGTAAGAAGACGGAGTCTTGCCGTCGGTCATCAGGGAGCCGTCCATCATGACCGATGAGAAACCGGACTGGATGGAACGCAGGCAGACCCCCGGTGAGGTGCCGTGATCCTGATGCATGCACACCGGAATATGCGGATACATTTCAGTCGCCGCGATAATCAGATGACGCAGGAAGGGTTCGCCCGCATAGGAGCGCGCACCCGCGGAGCCCTGCAGAATGACCGGACTGTTGACCGCATCCGCTGCTTGCATGATGGCATGCACCTGCTCCATATTGTTGACATTGAACGCCGGCAGACCGTAGCCGTGTTCCGCGGCATGATCGAGAAGTTGGCGCAGGGAAATCAGAGCCATGATAGCCTCCTTGAATTTAGGTTTTTTACTCGTTGCTACTGTTAGATGTCACGCTGAAAATCGCACACTTGGTACAGAGTCTTTCAGCACACCACCGTCAATCGTATTTTCCGGCAAGCACATGCTCACCGACGCGCATGATCTTCATGATGTTGGTTTGACCCTCCACACCTGAGCGATCGCCCTTGGTGATAATCACCAGATCGTTCTCTCTCACCTCGCCCCGGCGCAAGAGTTCGTCGATCACCTCGGCATTCACCTGATCCACATCGGTGTGGGCCACATCGAAGCTGACCGGATAGACCCCTCGGTACAGAGTGACCTTGCGACGGGTGCGCACATGCCGGGTCAAGGCATAAATGGGAATCCCTGAACTGATTCGGGACATCCACTTCACGGTGGAACCGGACTCGGTGAGCGCCGCAATCGCTTTCACGCCCAGATGATTCGCGGTATACATGGTCGACATGGCGATTGCCTCGTCCACCCGGCCAAACACGCTGTCGATCCGGTGGTGCGAGCGCCGGGCCACCTGATGTTTCTCCGCTTCGACACACACCCGGTCCATGGCCATGACCACCTTATGGGGATACTTACCCACCGAGGTCTCGGCCGAAAGCATGACCGCGTCGGTACCGTCCAGAACCGCATTGGCGACGTCGAACACCTCGGCCCGGGTCGGAATCGGATTTTCGATCATCGACTGCATCATCTGCGTCGCGGTGATCACCACGGAGTTCATTTCACGGGCCAGTTTGATGATCTCTTTCTGCACCGCCGGTAATTCCGCATCGCCGATCTCGACCCCAAGATCGCCCCGGGCAACCATTATGGCATCCGAGGCTTGGATAATATCCGCAAGACAATCAAGGGCTTCAGCCCGCTCGATCTTGGCGATCAGACCACCATTACCCCCGGCTTCTTCCAGGAGCCGGCGCGCCTCATGAATATCTTCTCCGTTGCGCACGAAGGAGACGGCCAAGTAGTCCGTATCAATCTCAGCGGCAAAGCGGATATCTTCCCGGTCTTTCTCGGTCAACGCCGGGGCTGAGAGCCCCCCACCTTGTTTATTGATCCCCTTGTTGTTGGAGAGCTTGCCACCGACCACCACCTTGCAGTGGACCTCGGCGCCATCTACCTCCGATACCCAGAGCTCAATCGCGCCATCATCCAGCAGCAGAGTGTCGCCCCGAGCCACATCGTTGATCAGTTCCGGGTAGGTCAGGCCAACACGTTCCTCTGTGCCAGCCTCCAAAGGACAGTTGGCGTCCAGAATGAATTGACCGTTTTCCTCCAGTTCCACGAATTTCGACTTGAAGCGACCAATTCGAATCTTGGGGCCCTGCAGATCACACAGCACGCCGATCTGACGGCCACAGGCGCGGGCCCGGTTACGGATTCGTTCTGCCCGGTCCCGGTGGGACTCATGGGCATCGTGAGAGAGATTGAGGCGAACGATGTCCACCCCGGCATGAATCAATTTGTCCAGGACCTTTGGATCATCTGTTGCCGGTCCCAGGGTTGCAACTATTTTGGTTCGTCTTGGCATACCATTCCAGCTTCATGCTCAATGCATGATTGATTAGGCCGGACCCCTGCCCGGCCATTCAGGCACAGCGAAAGTTACTTCGCTGCGCAGGCTTCCAACATGGCGACAGCCGGGAGGGTCTTACCTTCCAGATACTCAAGGAAGGCGCCGCCCGCCGTGGAGATGTAGGAAACCTTGTCGTAGATATTGTATTTTTGAATCGCGGCGATGGTGTCCCCACCACCCGCCAGGGAGAAACCGGGGGAGTTGGCGATCGCCATGGAGACGGTCTTGGTGCCTTCCCCGAATTGATCGAACTCGAATACACCCACCGGGCCGTTCCAGACAATAGTACCGGCCTTGGCGATGATATCGGCCAGCTCCTTGGCGCTGTCCGGACCGATGTCGAAGATCATCTCGTCATCAGCCACTTCGCCGGCGCTTTTCAACACCGCCGGTTCGTTCTCGTCAAACTGCTTGCCCACCACCACATCAGTGGCGATCGGAATGATGGCGCCACGGGCCTTCATCTTTTCGATCAAAGCCTGGGCCGTGGGCACCAGGTCGTCTTCGCACAAGGACTTGCCCACGTTATTACCGACCGCCTTGAGGAAGGTATTCGCGATACCGCCTCCCACCACCAGTTGATCGACCTTCTCGGACAACGCCTCCAGCACGGTCAGCTTGGTAGAGACCTTGGAACCACCCACGATAGCCACCATGGGACGGGCCGGGTTGGCCAGGGCGCGCGCCAGATTATCCAGTTCATCGGCCAGTAACAGACCCGCACAGGCCACAGGCGCGAATTTGCCGGCGCCGTGGGTGGAGGCCTGGGCCCGATGGGCGGTGCCGAAAGCGTCCATCACAAAAACATCGCACAATGCGGCATATTTTTTGGCCAGTTCCTCGTTGTCCTTCTTTTCGCCGGCATTGAAGCGCACGTTCTCGAGCAGTACCACTTCACCATCGGCCAGTTCGACGCCGCCGTCCAGATAATCCTTGATCAAACGTACCGTCGTGCCCATTTTCGCGGACATATCATCGGCGATGGGTGACATGGAGTTCTCTTCCGAGTAGACGCCCTCTTCCGGACGTCCGCGATGGGACATCACCATGACCTTGGCGCCGGACTTCACACAGTGTTCGATGGTGGGCATGGAGGCGGTAATGCGGGCATCCGAGGTCACCTTGCCGTCCTTGACAGGCACGTTGAGATCCGCGCGGATCAATACGCGCTTACCGGCAAGATCAAGATCGGTCAACTTGATGAAGGACATAACAGACTCCTGCGTCGATTCTAGTTTTGAGTTATGAATATTGAATTATGAATTGTGCTGTCTGTCATGACAGGACGATCCGGGCACAACTCATAATTCAAGACTCATTCGGTCCGTGTTGCGAAACAGGCCAGGGCCCGTTTCGCAACAAACGGATTACTTGGCGACGTGCTCCACCATGCGCAGCATGTTGCAGGTGTAGCCATACTCGTTGTCATACCAGGAAACCACCTTGACGAAGGTGTCATCCAGGGCAATACCCGCACCAGCGTCGAAGATAGATGGGGTGGAACGACCACGGAAATCGGTGGAGACCACCTTATCCTCGGTATAAGCCAGCACGCCGGCCAGATCACCGGACTCGGAAGCAGCCTTCATGGCGGCGCAGATCTCGTCATAGCTGGCGCCCTTGTTCAGTTCCACGGTCAGGTCAACCACGGAGACGTCAGAGGTAGGCACACGGAAGGCCATGCCGGTCAGCTTGCCGTTCAGTTCGGGCAGCACCTTGCCCACAGCCTTGGCGGCACCGGTGGAGGACGGGATGATGTTCTCCAGGATACCGCGGCCACCGCGCCAATCCTTCTGGGAAGGACCATCAACGGTCTTCTGGGTGGCGGTTGCGGCGTGTACGGTGGACATCAAACCACGCTTGATCCCCCAGTTGTCATTCAGCACTTTGGCCACAGGAGCCAGACAGTTGGTGGTACAGGAGGCGGCGGAGACGATACTCTGACCGGCATAGTCGTTGTGGTTGACGCCGTATACGAACATCGGGGTGGCATCCTTGGAGGGCGCGCTCTGCACGACCTTTTTCGCCCCAGCGTCGAGGTGCTTCTGGCAGGTCTCTTCGGTAAGGAAAAAGCCGGTGCACTCGATAACCAGCTCAGCGCCGATCTCGTCCCACTTCAGATTGGCGGGATCGCGCTCGGCGGTGAGACGGATCGTCTTGCCGTTGACCACCATGTTGTTGCCTTCCACGGAGACGCTGCCGGGGAAGTTACCGTGCACGGAATCGTACTGAAGCATGTAGGCCAGGTAATCGGGTTCCAGCAGATCGTTGATGCCAACGACTTCGATATTGGGGAAGTCTTTCGAGATGGCACGGAACGCCATACGGCCGATGCGGCCAAAACCATTGATACCTACTTTGATAGTCATATCGATTCTCCGTTAAACGTATGTAGAGTTGTTTTCGTCATGAGGCGGGGCGCCGGGGCGCCCCGCAGGAAGTCTCAGGCACTCACTTCATCAATGGCGGCGAGGACATTCTCCGCGGTGAAGCCGAACTCCTTGAACAATTGACCAGCGGGCGCCGATTCACCGAAACGGTTGATACCCACGACCTTGCCGTTCAGGCCAACGTATTTGTACCAACCGTCGGTGACCGCGGCTTCCACAGCAACACGAGCGGTCACGGCGGAGGGCAGCACGGATTCGCGGTAGGCGACATCCTGAGCGTCGAAGCGCGCGGGATTGGGCATGGAAACCACACGTACCTTCTTGGCGGAATCGGCAGCGGCCTTAAGGGCGATTTCGACCTCGGAACCGGTGGCGATCACGATCACGTCCGGGGTGCCGTCACAGTCGGCCAATACATAGCCACCCTTGGCGATATCGGCGATCTGTGCATCGCTGCGGGCCTGATGAGCCAGGTTCTGACGGGAGAAGATCAGGCAGGTGGGCCCATCCTTCTTGTCTACAGCGGCTTTCCAGGACACTGCGGTTTCCACCGCATCACAGGGACGCCATACATCCATGTTGGGGATCATCCGCAGGGTCGGGATCTGCTCGATCGGCTGATGGGTCGGTCCGTCTTCGCCCAGACCGATAGAGTCATGGGTATATACAAAGATGGTGCGCAGCTTCATCAGCGCGGCCATGCGCAGGGCGTTACGGGCATATTCGGAGAACATCAGGAAGGTGCCGCCATAGGGAATGAATCCCCCGTGCAGCGCCACCCCGTTCATGATGGCGGACATACCGAATTCACGCACGCCGTATGAGATGTAGTTACCGTCCACCTGACCTTCGGTGATCGATTTCGATCCGGACCAGGCGGTGAGGTTGGAGGGTGTGAGGTCCGCGGAACCACCCAGGAATTCGGGCAGCAGCGGGCCGAAACCATTCAGGGTGTTCTGGGAAGCCTTACGGGTGGCGGGAGACTCCGCCTTGGCATTCACTTCGGCGATGAACTGGGCGGCACCGGCCTCCCAGTCGGCGGGCAGATCACCGGCCATGCGGCGTTTGTACTCCGCAGCCAGTTCCGGGTGAGCCGCCTCATAGGCGCTGAACTTATCATTCCAAGCAGACTCGACGTTGGCGCCGGATGCCTTGGCATCCCAACCCTGGTAGACCTCATCGGGAATCACGAAAGCCTCATGGGACCAGCCCAGTTGCTCACGGGTCGCGGCTATCTCTTCCGCACCCAGGGGAGCGCCGTGACAGTCGTGACTGCCGGCCAGATTGGGGGAACCGAAACCGATGGTGGTCTTGCAGCAGATCAGGCTGGGCTTGCCCGACTCGGCTTGGGCGGCCTTGATCGCCTGGTCGATGGCGTCCGCATCGTGGCCATCGACATTACGCACCACATGCCAGCCATAGGCTTCGAAACGTCCCGGGGTGTCATCGGTGAACCAGTGTTCGGTTTCACCGTCGATACTGATGCCGTTGTCATCCCAGAAGGCGATCAGTTTGCCCAGACCGAGGGTACCGGCCAGGGAGCAGGACTCGTGGGAGATACCCTCCATCATGCAGCCGTCGCCGAGGAACACATAGGTGTTGTGATCGACGATCTCGTGGCCCGGACGATTGAACTGGGCGGCCAGAGTCTTCTCGGCCAGCGCCATGCCTACCGCATTGGTGATGCCCTGGCCCAGAGGACCGGTGGTGGTCTCGACACCCGGTGCATAACCATATTCCGGGTGACCCGGGGTTTTGGAGTGCAACTGGCGGAAATTTTTCAGATCGTCCATGCTCAGGTCGTATCCGGTGAGATGCAGCAGGGAATAGATCAGCATCGAGCCGTGACCGTTGGACAGGACAAAGCGGTCGCGGTCAGCCCACTCCGGATTGGCCGGATTGTGTTTCATGTGGCTGTTCCAAAGCACCTCTGCGATATCGGCCATACCCATGGGCGCGCCCGGATGACCTGAATTGGCTTTTTGCACCGCATCCATACTCAGGGCACGAATAGCATTGGCGAGTTCTCTGCGTGAGGACATTGACCCCTCCTAGATTATTTAAAGACTTGGTTTCTACGTAAAAACTGTGGAATGATGTTGATTCAAGCGTTATTCCGTCGAATCACTTTCAGCAATCATCCTTTGCTGCTCACATCCGTTCTGCCCCTGGTGCCGTTCTGCGTTTTGATCTGTGGCACACGAATGGATAATGCTGCCCCATGGGCAAAGGTTCGCTATTCTGACCCAAGCTGCGAGTCCAGGGCAAGGCAGCGAACTTTACAGGCCGATAAGCTGGCTTGATAGGGGATAGGGAAAGCCAATATTATCAACCTTTTCAATCTGTTATGTCATTTCGCCATTTGATGGAACAACCCATGCTGGGAATCTGCTCCCGAGGTCCCCGGCCGGTTTCCGCAATCTGTTTCATGGCTTCGAACAGGTCTCGGCGCACTGTTGGATCCGCGGCTTCCTTACGACTTTCATCCAGCCGTCCCCGGTATTGCAGCTCAAAATCCCCGTTATAACCGAAAAAATCGGGGGTACACACCGCACCATAGGCCCTGGCAACTTCCTGACTTTCATCAAAGAGATAAGGGAAGGGAAACGCCATCCGCTCGGCGATGAGACGCATGTTGTCAAACGAATCCTCAGCGTATTCCGTCGGATCATTGGACATGATCGCAACTGCGTTGACGCCAAGACCTTGTAATTCCAGGACATCCCGGACGATGCGATCGATCACGGCCTTCACATAGGGACAATGGTTGCAGATGAACATCACCAGCAAACCCTTCTCACCGGCGCATTCCCTCAGGGACCAGGTTCGCCCATCCACGCCCGGAAGACGGAAATCCGGCGCATCGGCACCAAAATCGCAAATCGGGGGTTGCAGAGAGACCATTATTGTTCCATTCAATACATTGAATTGAGTCAGGGTGGGGCATTATGCAAAAAGCCGGCTTATGTGTAAAATCCGTTTTGCTTCCGGACCCGGGATACCCCTCTGATTCCAAAACCCGTTCCAGACCGTAAGACGTAAATCTGTTATGGGGAGGTCACGCCAAAAGTCTGTGATCTAACCAGGGATCCTCAATCTGGGACTGGAAGAATAATAGCGACTCCCGACACGAACCAATGGATAGCTCAACAACCAAGGATCAGAAGCACTAAACCATGACAAAAGAATATATTTTCACCTCGGAATCCGTTTCTGAAGGTCATCCCGACAAGGTTGCAGACCAGATTTCCGATGCCATGTTGGATGCAATCCTGCAAAAGGATCCGCACCCGGAACGGGCTCGCGTGGCTTGCGAGACCCTGATCAAAACCGGTGCGGTCATCGTCGCGGGTGAAATCACCACCGAGGCCTGGGTGGATCTCGATGAACTGGTGCGTGAGGTGGTCAGTGGCATCGGCTACACCAGTTCCCAGGTCGGATTCGACGGATCGACCTGTGCGGTCATGTCGCTGATTGGCAAACAGTCGGCGAATATCGCCCAGGGTGTGGATCGCTCTTCACCGGAAGAACAGGGTGCCGGGGACCAGGGCATGATGTTCGGCTATGCCACCAACGAGACCGATGTACTCATGCCCGCGCCCATCACCTATGCCCAGAGGTTGGTTCAGCGCCAGTCGGAAATCCGCAAGTCCGGTGTGCTTCCCTGGTTGCGCCCGGACGCCAAGAGCCAGGTCACCCTTCGTTATGAAGACGGCCAGGTCGTGGGCATCGGCGCAGTCGTACTCTCGACACAGCACGATCCGGATATCGGCTATGACCAGCTACGCGAAGCGGTGATGGAGAACATCATTCAACCCGTACTGCCGAAGGCGTGGCTCGACCAATGTCCCGCGGACAAAATCCACATCAATCCCACCGGAAGTTTCGTGATCGGTGGACCCGTGGGTGACTGCGGCCTGACCGGCCGCAAGATCATTGTCGATACCTATGGGGGCGCGGCACGCCACGGGGGCGGCGCCTTCTCCGGTAAGGATCCTTCCAAGGTCGACCGCTCCGCGGCCTATGCGGGCCGCTATGTGGCCAAGAATATCGTCGCCGCGGGCTTGGCCGACCGTTGTGAAATCCAGGTCTCCTATGCGATCGGCGTGGCCGAACCCACCTCGATCATGGTAGAGACCTTTGGTACCGGAAAAATCCCCGACGAGGCGATTTCAAAACTGGTTCGTGAACATTTCGATCTGCGCCCCTACGGTATCATCAAGATGCTCGACCTCTACAACACCGACCGGATCACCTATCGCAAGACCGCTGCCTACGGCCACTTCGGACGTGAAGACGAGGGCTTTACCTGGGAGTTGACCGATAAGGCGGAGGCGTTGCGGGAAGACGCGAAACTTTAATTTTGAATGTTGAATTATGAATTGAGATGCTCGCTGCGCGAGCGCTTGATTTTAAATGATCGTGCGCGAAGCGCACTCGACAATTCAACATTCAAAATTCATAATTAAAAATTACCCAAAAAAGTTTGCCGAGGAGCGCTGCAACGGAATCTATCCGCCAGGCTCGGCATGCGTACAACAGATCGAACGGCGCTCACTCACGTTAATCAGGAGCTGACTACCATGAGTGAGTTTACCGACTATAAAGTTGCCGATATCGCACAGGCGGACTTCGGACGCCGCGAGATCGCCATCGCTGAAACCGAGATGCCCGGCCTGATGGCCATCCGGGAAAAATACGCCGCAGAGCAACCCCTCAAGGGCGCCCGCATCACCGGCTCCCTGCACATGACCATTCAGACCGCAGTTCTGATCGAAACCCTGGTTGCCCTGGGTGCCCAGGTACGTTGGTGTTCCTGCAACATCTTCTCCACTCAGGATCATGCCGCGGCGGCCATCGCCGCCCAGGGCATACCGGTCTATGCCTGGAAAGGCGAATCCCTCGAAGAGTATTGGTGGTGTACCGAGCAGGTGCTCAACTGGCCCGACGGGGGCTTGCCCAACATGATTCTCGACGACGGGGGCGATGCCACCCTGCTGGTGCACAAGGGTGTGGAGTTCGCCAATGCCGGTGCGGTGCCGCAACCCAAGGCCGATGATCCGGAAGAGTGGCAGGTCATCCTGGATGTGCTGCGGCGTAGCCTGGAAGAGGATCCGCAGCGCTACCACCGCATTGCCGATTCCATTAAAGGGGTCACCGAGGAGACCACCACCGGAGTGCATCGTCTCTATCAAATGATGGAGCAAGGCACCCTGTTATTCCCCGCGATGAACGTCAACGACTCGGTCACCAAGTCGAAATTCGATAACCTCTACGGCTGCCGGGAGTCCCTGGTGGACGGCATCAAACGCGCCACCGATGTAATGATCGCTGGAAAGATCGCCATCATTGCCGGATACGGAGATGTGGGCAAGGGTTGCGCCCAGTCGATGCGCGGCCTGGGGGCCACCGTGTGGATTACCGAAATCGATCCGATCTGCGCACTCCAGGCCGCGATGGAGGGCTACCGGGTGGTCACCATGGAGGAAGCCGCACCGATCGGCGACATCTTCGTCACCACCACCGGCAACTTCAAGATCATCACCCACGATCATATGGCGGTGATGAAGGATCAGTCCATTGTCTGCAACATCGGCCACTTCGACAACGAGATCGATATTGCCGGTATCCGCCACTGCACCTGGGAGGAGATCAAGCCCCAGGTTCATCATGTAATTTTTCCCGACGGCAAGCGCATCATCCTGCTGGCGGAGGGCCGGCTGGTGAACCTGGGTTGCGCCACGGGACACCCCAGCTTTGTCATGTCCAACTCATTCTCCAATCAGGTGCTGGCCCAGATCGAATTCTTCACCAATGCCGGGGCCTATGAGAACCGGGTCTATGTGTTGCCGAAGAAACTCGACGAAGAGGTAGCCCGCCTCCATCTGGCCAAGATCGGGGCACATCTGACCACCCTGACCCCGGAGCAGGCCGACTATATCGGCGTGCCCGTGGAAGGACCTTATAAGTCAGAGCACTACCGTTACTAAACCGCTCCTCAATTCGTTCCCATGCTCTGCGTGGGAACGAAGTGAAAGTCACACTCGTCCCGGGACTCACAGTCACCAGACCTGCTTTCAGGAAGCGATCTCAAGTAATGAACACAGCAGACTCCGAACAGAATATCTTCAGTTTCGAACTTTTCCCCCCCAAGACCGCCAAGGGTTTCGACAATCTGAAGGCCAACGTGGAAAAACTTAAGGCACTCGATCCCGCCTTCTTTTCAGTCACCTATGGTGCGGGGGGGTCGACCCAGCAACGCACCTTCGAGACAGTGGACTGGCTGTGGGATCAAGATCTCGATACCGCTCCGCACCTTTCCTGCATCGGCTCGGATAGTGAGGAGATTCTGCAGATCCTTCAGGGTTACCGTGACAAAGGCCTGCGCCGGGTAGTAGCCCTGCGGGGGGATCTGCCCTCGGGTATCGGTCTGGGTGATCTGGGGGAACTCCATCACGCCAACCAGTTGGTAACCCTGATCCGGGAACACTTTGGCGACTACTTTCACATCGAAGTGGCAGCCTACCCGGAGTTTCACCCCCAATCGAGCAGCCCGGAACAGGATCTCAAGTACTTCAAACGCAAGGTCGAAGCGGGGGCCGACAGCGCCATTACCCAGTACTTCTACAACCCGGATGCCTACTTTCGTTTCCTCGACGACTGTCAGCGGATGCAACTCGACATCCCGATCGTACCGGGGGTCATGCCGATCACCAACTCACTTCAACTGAGTCGTTTTTCTGATGCCTGTGGCGCGGAGATACCCCGCTGGATCCGTAAACGGCTGGAGGGATACGGCGAGGATCTGGAATCGATCCGTAGTTTTGGCGCCGAAGTCGTCACCGCATTGTGTGAGCGTTTGTTGTCAGGGGGTGCTCCCGGATTGCATTTCTACACCATGAATCAAGCAGAACCCACGATTCGAATCTGGCAGGCGTTGAAGGTAAATTTTAAGTTTTGAGTTTTGAGTTTTAAGTTTTGAGTTGATGAGTTCGCTGCGCTCAGGTTGTCCTTATGATTATTTCCGCTTAACGAAAAATTTGCACCTTTTCTGATCCCTGATTGTGTTTTGTACGGACTACATTCAAGATATTTATCTAGATTGCTTATTGCCAGTGATTCAAGAGAAGTCCCAACGCATGTCACACAAATGTGGAGCTGACTTTTATTGAAATAGAATATTCGAATCTTTACCGCAAAAGTCGCATTTCATATCTCAATGCCTAACAAAAAAACCGTGGGCGCAGTGAACTCATCAACTAACGACTCAAAACCGTTCACTCTGCCTTCGGCAAAGTACCAATGCTGAATTTTGATAAAAAAGCCTGCCCCTCACCCCGTCACCGGGCTGAGTTCATCCGGGCCTAACCGCCCTCCGATATAGCGTTCGATAATCGTATCGAGCAACTCCGGTTCCACGGGCTTGGCCAGAAATCCATCCATACCCGCACGGATGCACAGATCCATGATATCTTCCTTGCTGTTCGCGGTCAGGGCGTAGATCGGCATGTATCGTCCCTTGTCTTCAGACTGACGGTAGCGTCGCGTAAATTCGATACCGTCCATGTGAGGCATGCACAGGTCGATAAAGGCCAGTTCGAAGTTCGATTCGTTGGCCGCCTGTAGCGCTTCCTGGCCATCCCGGGTGACCTTCACCTGATGTCCGCGCTGTTTGAGCAGGGTCGCCAGCACCTTGGCAGCGATCACATTGTCTTCGGCCAACAGGACATTCATGGGACGCACGGAGGTTATCGTCTCCTGGGCAACCGCCGACGGCTCCGCCGCGCTCTGCTGATCCTGGTGAGACACCAACTGATCCATGACCGCCTGGGCCAACTCATCCGGAAGGAACGGTTTGATCAGAACCGTGCTGTTGTAGGTGGCATAATCGAGGGTGTGCGCACGATAACCCGCCAGCACCAGGGGAATCACCGGTTCGAATGCCCGAACACTACGAATCACCTGCCGTACCGAACCATCGGAAAGTGAATCACAGACCAAAACCAGGTCGATCTCCGCTGACAAACGTCCGCTGAACTGTTCCAGGTCACGGGCGCTCGAGGCGCACATACCCAGTTCATCGATCATCTGCAGATGCTGTTGCAGAGCGATGGGATCGCTCTCGTAGATCAGCACCCGCTTGTTTCGGATCAGAGGGAAATACTGCTTCAGGGACTCAGTCCCGCTCTGACTATCCCAGTCCCCCAATTTCGGTAGCAGAGGCAGTCGCACACTGAACACACTACCCTGCCCCAGTTCGCTGGACACAGCTACCTGCCCGTTCATCAGACGGGTCAGGTCCCGGATTACCGAAGTACCCAAGCCGGTGCCTTCGAAACGCCTACGCGGGGGAACACTATCACCCTGCCAGAAGTTGTCGAAGATGTCGGGCAACTTGCCTTGCTCGATACCGATACCACTGTCTTCGACCTCAAACAGGATATGTCTTTCCGACATCTGCGGCGCGTCTTCCTCATAGTGTATGCGCAGACAGACATAACCCCGTTCGGTAAATTTAATCGCGTTACCCAGCATGTTGAACAAGATCTGAGAGACTCGCAGCTTGTCGCCCCGCAGTTTCAACGGCACCTCGGGATCGATGTAGCAATACATCTCAAGCTGTTTCTCCTGAACCTCGGGAGCCAGGGTCGAGGTGATGTTCTTGACCATTTCATAGACATCGAACCATTCCGAGGTCAATTCCAGCTTGTTGGCATCGATCTTCGACAGATCCAGGACGTCGCTGATCATGGAACGGAGCAGTCTGGCTGATGCGTTGATCGCGTGAACATACTCCTTCTGTTCCACATCCAGAGGTGTATTCTGAAGCAACCGTGCCATGCCCATGACTCCGATCAGCGGAGTACGCAGTTCGTGGGTCATGGTGGCAAGAAAGTCTCCCCGGGCCTGCTTGGCGTGCATTGCCTCCTGCTTTGCATGGTGCAATTGTCGCAGCAGGGTATATTGATAAACCGGTACGATCAGTAATAAAAACAGGAACAGGAAGGTCTCGAAAAACTGGGTCTGCCACTGCTGCAGGGTATAGATCACCAAAACATAGGTAAGAAAGCTCAACAGCATCGATAACAGCAGAGTCCGCGCCCCATATCTGATGCCATATGAGATATAGATCCAGTGATAAATCAGATAGAAGGGACTGAAGGCATCCGAGGTCAGATAGATTGCCAGACTGGTGGCGCTGATATCGATGAACAGGGTGAAATAGATCCGATGCGGCAAGCCGGGCCAGATCGCCACATTGACCAATAGCACGATGAAAATGGCGAAATACCAAGAATACAGGGTGATCAGCAGGGGGAAATCAACAGCGTAATATTTTGTCTGGACGGCGAACCACATGGACAGACAGCAGAACAGCCATATTGCCAAACGTACCAGAGCCTGCTGATACTCCGAATTGTACAGCAGATCCTTATTGAAGATTTTCGAAAACATAACAGGTCATCCTGAAATGTAAGACATAGAAACTCCTTGCCAAGTGACGAACTACCGCTACAACGAAAATTAAAAAAAGGATCGCCGGTTAAGGGTGGCGACTTCATAGCATACTTTTATAAACCCGGGTTTCGACACGCTTCACATGCCGGTGAAAGCACCCATAAAGTGAATCATCGGATCGTTTTCGCCGAAGACCAAGTAGCCCAGAACGTCAAGACTAGGTTCCGGCAGTACCCGGGCGAACTGATTGATGAGGCCGTCGGGATTATCAGGCCATAAACAACCAGTGGAGTCCGTTTGGGTATTTAATCCCATCTAATCTAAATGTATGACATCCATCGCCATAGTGAAATATCAATTCGCAATCCAGTAAATCGCCAGACCACCTGACGCAGCCTGAAAAAGTCCGTACACCCCGAATACAGCACTGATAATACCCGTACTCAGACCAGTACGGAAAGCCGTAGGGTTTACAATCCTAAGGTAATTGTGAGTCTCGACACGAACCACTATGATTAATGTCACACCATCCTACCGAAGGGTATCCGTGATGTATATGAAAAGACCGGGTGAGCACAGTTTACAACACAGCACCAAACCGGAAGACCGGCGCACGGTCAAGCGTCGCCACCTGATCTACTACCTGCGGGTCTGGCAACTGGAGAACAATCTGCCCCTGGGTCAGGTCGTGGACATCAATTCCCGGGGGATGATGCTGATCGGCGAAAAGGCAATCCCCACTGGTGAGGAACTCAACCTCAAGATTCACCTGCCGGACAGCGAAGAGGATGTGAAATATCTCAGTTTCAAAGCCATCTGCCGCTGGAGCGACCGGGATATCAACACCGCCTTTTACGACTCGGGTTTCGAATTCATCGAAACCTCGGATGAAAAGATCGAAACACTTCAGAATGTCATCGACAGCTACGGATTCAGTGACTAGTATGAAGCACCACACTGGGGTTCCACCAAGCACGAATGCCCGCGATGCCCTGTCCCCCGACATCGCAAGCCTGGGACAGATTCCCCCCATTCACCCCACCCAGGGCGAATACCGGCAGATTGACCTGGTCGACCCATTCGGCAAACCGCTCCCATCCCAGAGCCTCTACCCCCGGATGGGTCAAGGTGGGCAGGACGGGCGAGAGCAAGGCGTAATCCAGTCCCAGAGCATCCGCATGCTGCAGTTCAGCAAGGGTGTGGCATGAGGCCCCCACCCAACCCGAGCTCTGGGGACGCTGTTTCAGCGCCATCAATTGGGCTGAACCCAGGTGAACCCCATCGCCCTGCCCCTGCCAACGAGTCACATCCCGAGGCCGGTTCACGATCAGGCTTGCCCCCTGTGCACGACAAAGGGTATGGGTTGTGATCAGAAGCTGAGCGTAGACTTCATCCGACAAGCCGTGCGCACGCAACTGAATCAGGCGCACGCCCCCCTCAAGCAGGCGTTCGAAGCGGTGTAGAAAAGCCTCTCTATCAGTGGGATCTTCGCCTGTGATCGCGTAGGTTTGCGGCAGACGCAGGGCCGTGATAACCGGCCGGTCAGCGGCGGGAAATTCCTCTGGCCGCAGAGTTTCGGGAGCAACCCAGCGCAAGGGTTGGCCTTCCACACCCCGGGGCTCTCCCCGATAATCGTTAACCCGGAAAAAATCGATCAGTACCTCCCGGTCCCCATAGTCGTGGCGCACCCGGATCAGCGGGTGGCTGTCCTGAACCCGGATGGCAAGTTCCTCGGACAGCTCCCGGCGCAACGCCTGGCGTGGGGTCTCACCGGTTTCGAGCTTGCCACCGGGAAATTCCCAAAGCCCGCCCTGATGGGTGTTCCGCGCACGTTGACTGAGCAGTACACGACCGCTGCTGTCGAAGATGGCGGCTGCGGCGACATGGATCAACATGCCGGCAAACCCATCCCGACAGAATCCGGGCAGTGAGGGACTCGCTCCCTGCGTGGATCAGGTGCGGTACTCCGCATTGATCTTGACGTAATCGTAAGAAAAATCGCAGGTCAGAACCCGGGTCTGGGCCTCACCCCGCCCCAGATCCACCCGGATGGTGAATTCG
>JARRNW010000010.1:0-30436 GCA_037384565.1 Candidatus Thiodiazotropha sp. | reverse complement strand
ACCGAGTACTCAATGGCAGTTATCTGGGCGAACGCCTGGGACAGGATGATTGATCATGTCGAACGTTCGCAAGGGCATTATTCTGGCGGGTGGTTCCGGGACTCGGTTGCATCCGCTTACCCTCACCATTTCGAAACAACTGCTTCCGGTTTATGACAAACCGATGATCTATTATCCCCTGTCTACCCTGATGTTGGCGGGTATCCAGGATATTCTGATCATCACCACACCCCAGGACGCTCACCTTTTCGAGGGGCTGTTGGGTAATGGTCAGCAGTGGGGACTGCGGATCAGTTATGCAATACAGCCAGAGCCCGGTGGCTTGGCCCAGGCATTCATCATCGGCAAGGATTTTATCGACGGTGAGCCCTGTTGTCTGATCCTGGGCGATAACATCTATTACGGCCATGGTTTGGTTGAGTCCTTGAAGCGGGCTGCCCAGATCACTCAGGGTGCAACGGTTTTCGGCTATTGGGTCAAGGATCCGGAGCGTTATGGGGTGGTCGATTTCGATGATCAGGGCCAAGTGTCAGGGATCGAGGAAAAACCGGAGAAGCCCAAGTCGAACTATGCGGTGACCGGTCTCTACTTTTACGATGAACAGGTAACCGACCTGGCCCTCTCCCTCAAGCCATCCCCGAGGGGGGAATTGGAAATCACCGATCTGAACCGGTGCTATCTCGAAAAGGGTCAGTTACGCTTGGAAAAGATGGGACGAGGTATCGCGTGGTTGGATACCGGTACCCATGAAAGCCTGATTCAGGCGAGTAACTTTATCGAAACCATCGAGTTGCGCCAGGGACTCAAAATCGCCTGTCCGGAAGAGATTGCCTATACCAAAGGCTGGATCGGGGGTGACGAACTGAAGGTCATGGCCGAGGCATTGAGCAAGAACGGATATGGCCAATACCTCCTCAGTCTTTGCGATCGGAGAATGTAGTTGTGGAAGTGGTTGAAACCAGGATTCCCGGTGTGCTGATTTTGAAACCCAGGGTTTTCGGGGATCCGCGGGGGTGGTTTATGGAAACCTGGCAGAGTGAACGCTACGCTGAGCACGGCCTGCCGGAGCGTTTTGTGCAGGACAATCAGGCCTATTCGGAGCGGGGGGTGCTGAGGGGATTGCACATACAGAACCCCTATGGGCAGGGAAAACTTGTTCAGGTAGTGAAAGGCGCTGTTTTTGACGTGGCCGTCGATGTACGCCGGGGTTCGCCCTGGTTTGGCCAGTGGGTTGGTGTGGAACTCACTGAAACCAATCACCACCAGTTCTATGTGCCGGTCGGATTTGCGCATGGCTATCTGGTGTTGAGTGAGAACGCCATCTTTTCCTACAAATGCACGGATTTTTATCATCCGGAGACCCAGTTCTCTGTACGCTGGGATGATCCGGGCATCGCCATTGAATGGCCCGGGGATGTAACACCCATACTGGCGGAAAAGGATCAGTTCGCCCCATATCTGAGCGATATCCCCCTCGAGCAACTGCCTGTTTATGAGGCTGTGGACGTATGAGTCGGCCAAAGGTACTCTTGATCGGTTGTGATGGCCAGGTGGGCTGGGAGCTGCAACGTACACTGGCGGTGTTTGCCGAGGTCACCGCCACATCCCTGTGTGGTCGTTATGGCTATGCCCTGGATCTTTTGGATCCTTCCGCGGTTGCCGATGTCGTCAAATCGGTTCAACCGGATTACATCGTCAACGCTGCCGCCCATACCGCAGTGGATAAAGCCGAATCCGAGGTCGATCTGGCCCGAAGATTGAACGCGGATGCCCCCGAGTTGCTGGCGAAACTGGCAAAACAGAATGGCGCGGTCTTCATTCACTATTCCACCGATTTTGTGTTTTCCGGTGAACACCGCGAGCCTTATCGCGAAACCGACGCCCCTGGGCCGTTAGGTGTCTACGGTCAGACCAAGTGGGAAGGTGAGGAACGTGTGCTTGCAACAGGTGCGGACGCCCTGATTTTTCGTACCAGTTGGGTGTACGGCAATCACGGTCACAATTTCATGAAAACCATGCTGCGGCTGTTCCATGAGCGTGATGAATTGAATGTGGTGGATGATCAGATGGGAGCTCCCACCTGGAGCCGTATGATCGCAGAAGCAACGGGTCAGATTCTGGGGCAGCTGCACTCGGGAACAGCCGTCGCGACTGAGCGGAAAGGTGTGTACCACTTGACCAATGGTGGCGAGACCAGCTGGTATGGTTTTGCCAGCGCGATATTGGCGCTATCCGGTGAAACCTGCCGGATCACCCCTATTTCCACAGATCGATACCCGACACCCGCGCGCCGGCCAGCCTACTCGGTGTTGGACAATGGCCTGTTGAATCAGGTGTTTGATGTTCAATTGCCGGATTGGCATCAGTCGCTGACTCAGTGCATGGAAGATCGTGGCGTGATACATCCGTAGGAATCCGGAGGAGATGCCTGTAATATCTGGTGCCTCGACCTCTTGGCGCAGGGTCTGGAATGACAATGAGGGGCAGTGGATTAAGGTGTGAACCTGTTGTTAGTTGAAAACTCGCTATTTGATGACCGTCCGGAAGCCGCAATGTGCGCTACTTCCACTCAGGTCGGTATCCGATATCCAGTAACCAATTGAAATTTAATAAAAATATTCTGTATCTGGATGGCGTGGCCGATGCGGCTTGGTGTTTGCTAAAGACACACTAAAATAGAAGTACTGGCCGTTCCACACAAAACTTGCAACAGGTTGTTGCTGGCCTTTGCGGGGCCGTGAGATAATGGCTCGGATTTAAGTTCTGATTTTCAAACACAGTTTCAGGCGTAGCAAGGGATGTACGAAGAATTTTACGGTTTTACCGAGAAGCCATTTACTTTGCTACCGGACCCTTCCTTCCTGTTCCTGGGAAAAAGGCACAGCGCCGCCTATGCCATGCTTGAGTACGGACTGGTCAGCCAGGCGGGTTTCACGGTAATCACCGGAGAGGTCGGCTGCGGCAAAACCACGCTGATCCGGCATCTGCTCAATCAACTGGACGAAGACGTCTCAGTCGGTCTGGTGAGCACCAGCCATCAAGACATGGGCGACCTGCTCAAGTGGGTGCTGCTGTCATTCGGGCTGGATTATCGGGAAAACGAAAAGGTTGCCCTACACGATACCTTCACCCAGTTTCTTATCGATCAATACGCCAAGCAGAGGCGTACGGTGCTGATTGTCGATGAGGCGCAGAACCTTCAGGCTCAGGTGCTCGAAGAACTAAGACTGCTCTCCAACATAAATGCGGACAAACACCAGGTTCTGCAGATGATTCTGGTTGGACAGCCGCAGCTTAGGGATATGCTCCGACACGAGGATTTTCTGCAGTTCCAGCAACGGGTATCAGTGGACTATCACCTATCCCCCCTCACGGAGGAGGAGACTCGGGCCTACATTTATCATCGGACACGCTTGGCGGGCCGTGAAAAGCCTCTTTTTACGAAAGGGGCTGGGATACTGGTACATCGGGCCAGTCATGGTGTACCCCGGGTGATCAACACAATCTGTGATGCCGCGCTGGTGTATGGTTATGCGGATCAGAAGACCATCCTGGACACCAAACTGATCATCAATGTTCTGGAAGACAAGGCGGAGGCCAGGCGCACGCCAGGCGAAATGGAAACGGGTATGACGCAAAAGTCGGTTCCCGTGGTTCTCGGCGGTGGGCAAGCAGATATTAAGCGACTGACTGAATCTCAAAAGCAGTCGAACGACCCTTCGGATCGCCGCGTGACAGAATTCAGCCGCGACGCAGCAAAACTACTCTTTAAGAAGTACTATCACGATAAATGAGCATTTCATCGGACGGGTGATTGCTTCCACACCTATTTTTATTTTCAATATCCAGGTAGCCAGATATGGATCGCAAAGCGCATTCAGTTGCCGAGCTGATGCAGGAGTCCGGAGTTGGGTTCGGTACCAGTGGTGCGAGGGGGTTGGTCAGTGCGATGACCGATCGGGTATGCTACGCCTACACGCTGGCCTTTCTCCAGTACTTGAAAACCAATGACCTGATCAGTGGGGATTGCAGTGTGGGGATTGCCGGTGACTACCGGCCGAGCACGCCGGCCATCATGAAAGCGGTGGGCAAGGCGGTCGAGGACAGTGGTTGTCAGTTGGTCAACTGCGGCTGTTTACCGTCTCCCGCGGTTGCGCTCTATGGGATTGTGCAGAAGATTCCGACCATCATGGTGACCGGGAGTCACATTCCCGATGATCGAAACGGTATCAAGTTCAACCGGGCGGATGGTGAAATTCTCAAACAGGATGAGGCAGGCATCCGGGTTCAACAGGTTTCGTTTCCCGAGGGACTGTTCGATGAAGCCGGCACGCTGACCCAGGACTATGTGTTACCGGATATCGATGAACATGCCCGTCAGGCTTATGTGGCGCGATATCGCGATTTCTTTACCAGCGATACCCTGAGCGGCCTCAAAATCGGCCTCTATCAACATTCGGGCGTGGCGCGTGAGTTGCTGGTCGAAATTTTACAGGCCCTGGGTGCTGAGGTTTCGTGCCTGGGCTATTCGGATACCTTCGTGCCGGTCGATACCGAGGCGATCCGCCCCGAAGATGTCACCCTTGCCCAAACCTGGGCTGCTCAGGGCGCGTTCGACGCCATCGTGTCCACTGACGGTGATGCGGACAGGCCCCTGGTCAGCGATGAGCAGGGTCGCTGGTTACGGGGCGATATCGCCGGACTGTTGTGCGCCGACTACCTGGATGCGCACTGGGTGGTGACACCGGTCAGCAGTAACAGTGCTTTGGAACACGTGGAGAAATTTCGAGGGGTCGTGCGTACCCGCATTGGCTCTCCCTATGTGATCGCGGATATTCAGGCACTGATTCAGGATGGGAAAACCCGGGTGGTTGGCTACGAGGCTAATGGGGGGTTCCTGATTGGGGATAACCTGACGCGAGATGATAAAACGCTCTCAGCACTACCCACCCGGGATGCGGTCATCGTTATATTGGCGATACTTCATCTGACGAAAACTCGTAATAAGAAGATCTCGGAACTGCTGTTGGAACTACCCGAACGATACACCCACAGTGATCGTCTCAAGGCCTTTCCCACGGAGCTGAGTCAGCGGATGTTGGGGAAGTTTGAGACCGGTGACTTCAAAAAGGACCGCCTGGCTATCGAGGAGGCCTTCAATCATCAATTTGGCATGGTTGATCATATCGATCGGACGGATGGGGTGAGGATTACCTTTTCAGGGGGGGATGTCGTGCATCTCAGACCCTCAGGAAATGCCCCCGAGCTGCGCTGTTATACGGAGTCCGATTCCATAGAAAAAGTACGAGAGATGAATCGTGAATGCCTCAGAATAATGGAACAATGGAGAGAAGCTTGATCATTCCTGTAATATTGTCCGGTGGTTCCGGCACCCGTCTCTGGCCCCTGTCAAGAAGTGCCTATCCAAAACAGTTCATATCATTGATTGAGGGCGACTCCCTCTTTCAAAGAACCTTGGAACGCTTCATGGCGATACCCGGCGTCAGCAATGCAGTGGTCGTCTGCAATGATGAGCACCGCTTTCTGGTGGCTGAGCAGATGCGCGCGAAGGGGCAGTCAGCAAACGGAATACTCCTGGAACCAGTGGGGCGCAATACCGCCCCGGCCATTGCCTGCGCCGCCCTTCATGCATTGGATACCCACCCGGACGCCATCCTGCTGGTGTCCCCATCCGACCATGTGATTGCCAACGAGGCCCTGTTCACCGAGATCATGCTCAAGGGTGCGGGTGCGGCAGAAACCGGTAACCTCGTCACCTTCGGTATCGTGCCCACCAAGCCGGAGACCGGTTACGGGTACATTCGACGGGGTGGCGAGACAACCGGTGACGATGCCTTTCTGGTGGATCAGTTCGTTGAAAAACCGAACCTGGAAACGGCCCAGGCCTATCTGGATTCGGGTGATTATCTTTGGAACAGCGGCATGTTCGCATTTCGCGCCGATGTCTATCTCAAAGAGTTACAGACCTTTCATCCCGATATTCTAAGTGCCGCGCAGCAAGCCTACGAGAATAAAACGGCGGATCTCGATTTTCAGCGCCTGGAGAAGCAGGCATTTTCCGGTTGTCCCTCTCAATCGATCGATTATGCGGTTATGGAGAAAACCGACCGGGCCGTGGTCGTTCCCATGGACGTCGGCTGGAGTGATATCGGTTCCTGGACGGCGCTATCCGAATTTGCCTGCGATGATTCGGAGAGCGGAAATGTGTTTCTCGGGGATGTGTTGGTCAAGGATGTCAAGAACAGTTATCTGCGCAGTGAAAGTCGCATGATTGCCGGAGTTGGCCTGGATGATCTCATCGTGATCGAAACCGCCGATGCGGTATTGGTTGCAAACAAAACCCATGCCCAGGATGTCAAGGAGATCGTCGAACAGCTCAAGACGGCGGAGCGCAGCGAGTACGAAATCCACGCCAGAGTCTATCGTCCCTGGGGTAACTATGAAACTGTCGATGAGTGCGAACGGTTCAAGGTCAAACGCATCGTGGTCAACCCGGGCGAGAGCCTTTCGCTGCAAAAGCACCATCATCGCGCGGAACACTGGGTGGTGGTTAAGGGGACGGCTAAGATCACCCGGGGAGAGAATGAACTGCTCCTCACCGAGGATCAGTCGGTCTACATACCGTTGGGGACAAAACATCGGCTGGAGAACCCGGGTCTGATCCCGTTGGAGATTGTTGAAATACAGACCGGCAGTTACCTGGGTGAAGATGATATTGTTCGTTTTACGGATGTTTACGGTCGTGAAAGCCCGTCTTAGACGGACCCAATGCGGCGTTTTTTCCGGATCACGATCTTGGGTTGCCGCAAGCTTGAGGCGTCTTCGGGGTCTCGAGTCCTAGCTTGTTGTTCGCACTCCCGGCCATATGCCAACGCCGAACGAATCATGCCGGCAAGATCAGCCGGCGTAAGCTCTTCCGAGTGGCGTATATTGATCTCAAAGGGGCTGGAGAACGAACCATGATCCACGCTGAGCGTGAAACCGGAGCGATGAACAACGCTATTTCCAGATTTTTCCCATTCCATAGTTACAATGACTCTTCCATAAAGCTGAATGGCACATGCTGCTCGCACAACACGGTAGTAATACTATTGTTTTGAGTGATTTTGGGTTAAACAGGATCGACTATTATTGTTTTTCTATCCACAGTTGGGCGGCGGGTATAGGCCGCGAGCTCTTCTAGTTTATCCCGGGATTCAGTAGAAGGTGAGAACACTTCGGTTCTAAGAGTCGGTTTCTCTTCGAAAAATTCATTTAATGATATTGTCACTTTTTTCGGCGCTATTGACACTATAACCTTCTCGTTCGTTTCTCATGTTGGCGGGCACTAGGTAGCTATTCTGCCATCAAAGCCAGCGCTGAAATGCTATGGGCTTCTCATAGTTACAGACGCTTAATCAATTACGACCATCGATCTGCCATTTCTTTTCCGCTTCATCGTCTGTGTCCCGAGCATCCACCCATCGCTCGCCGTTTTGGGTTTTTTCTTTCTTCCAGAAGGGCGCCCGGGTCTTGAGATAATCAATCACGAATTCACAGCCCAGGAAGGCGCTCTTTCGATGCTGGGCCGCTACGGCGACCACCACGATCGGTTCGCAGGGCGCCATTTCACCGACCCGGTGTACCACCCGGCAGCCTTCGAGCTGCCAGCGCTCGACCGCTTCCTCGGCGATCTTCTGTAATGCCTTCTCGGTCATTCCCGGGTAGTGTTCCAGGTAGAGGTGTTCGACCGATTCGCCGTCATTGATGTCGCGCATCAGCCCGATGAAACTGACCACGCCGCCAATCCGGGGGTTGTCCGCGGTGAGTTGTTCCACTTCCCGGTGGGGATCCAGAGGGTCCGCCTGGACGCGTACATGAATCATGTTTTTATCCTCCGGTTACCGGCGGGAACAGGGCGACTTCGTCTCCGTCCTGGAGCGGTGTGTTGCGCTCGGCGATCTCCTGGTTGACCGCCATCATGACTCGCTGATCTTCAGCGAACAGGCGTGCCCAGACACCGTCCCGTGTGCGTAGTGTCTTGAGCAATGCGTCAACTGTTTCGGCTTGGGCCGCTTCGATCTGCTCGCTGTCTGTGGCCAG
Organism: Candidatus Thiodiazotropha sp.; assembly: GCA_037384565.1. Lineage (GTDB taxonomy): Bacteria > Pseudomonadota > Gammaproteobacteria > Chromatiales > Chromatiaceae > Thiodiazotropha. The sequence continues at coordinate 22,333 of JARRNW010000010.1, read as the reverse complement.
TTCTTCACGGAAACGGGCAAAGTATCGTACATCGATCATTCGTTCACTCATTTAGCGATTGTCATTCAATCCTGGACAAGGGTATCCGGGTTGTCAACGGGGAGGGCAGGGGTAGGCTACACACAGATCCTAATGATTTATATCATTACGGCAAACGGTTGTACCCGCACGGAATCTCCGGGGTCGACCCCACCCCGATCGGTTTCGAGCAGGATGAAACAGTTACCACGGCTCATCGAAGTGAGGATACCCGAACCCTGCTGACCCAGAGGGGTCACGATAAAATCCCCCTCGGCGGTCTGTTGCAGGTCGCCGCGAACGAACTCAAAGCGGCCGGGGCGTTTGCGCAGTGGGTTTGCACAACGGGCCATTAGGGTGAAGGGATGGTATTGCGTGCCACTGGAAAGCCAGTGCAGGGCCGGCAGGACGAATTGGTAAAAACTCACCATCACCGCTACCGGGTTACCCGGCAGACCGAAGAACACGGCTCCGTTCAGGGTGCCGAAAGTCAGTGGTCGTCCGGGTTTCATGGCGATCTTCCAGAACGCAATTTCACCGCAAGACTGTAATACCGATTTGGTATAGTCGGCACTGCCGACGGAGACTCCGCCGGATGAGATCACCACATCCGCAGCCGCAGCCGCTTGTTGAAAGGCCTGTTTCAGGGCATCGGGATCGTCCCGGATTACGCCCAGGTCAAGGGTCTCTACACCAGCCCGTTGGAGCATGCCGAAGAGGGTGTAGCGATTGCTGTCATAGATTTCCCCCTCACCCAGTGTCTCGCCGATGCCGCGCAACTCATCACCGGTGGAGAAAAAGGCCACACGTGGGCGGCGCCGTACGCTGACTTCTCCGAAGCCGAGTGAGGCGATGATGCCGAGATCGGCCGGGGTCAGTCGCTGCCCCGGTTCCAGGACCACGGAGCCTCGTGCGATGTCCTCTCCGGCGTGGCGCACATTCTGGCCTGCCCGGTGGCCTTTTTCGATGCGGATATGCGTTTCACCGATCGCCTGGGTCTGCTCCTGCATGATCACGGTATCCGTGCCTTCGGGTATGGGAGCGCCGGTCATGATACGCACGCACTCACCCGATTCACAACGGCCCTGGAAGGGGCTTCCCGCGAGGACGGTGCCGATCACTTTCAGCTCGGTCGAGGTGGCGGGTAGGTCATCACCAGAAAGGGCGAATCCGTCCATCGCGGAGTTGGTATGCCCGGGTACGTCGACGGGCGAGATGATAGATTCGGCCAGTACCCGGTCCAGGGCGTCGCGCAACGCCAGTCGTTCACAGGTTTCTATCGGGGTGAGGTCACTGAGGATTCGCTCTCGGGCGGATTCGACGCTCAGGGTCATTGGGGATTCGGGATCCGCACAACTGGCGGTCATGTGCAATGGATTTTGGGTCATGTAGGGGCTCAAATCGTGATGACCTGTTGCAGAATAAATCTTGCAATGGCCATTGGGTCGTTGATGTCGAGACGGGGCAGGTTCATGGGGGCTGCCGGTATCTCTGCATCGGTTGCCACAGCAATGATCCGCGGATCGTTAGTACAGAGCAAGGGTTTGCCCAGGGAAGGGCGATGCAGCTCGATTTTCATGATGTCCGCCTGCTTGAACCCTTCAATGAGAGCCAGATCGATGTTGGACGGATCGAGGCATGGAAGTAGTTGATCCAGGGTGGGTTCCTCCTCAGCTCTGTCGAATTCAACGACCAGCGCCATACGGCGTCGGGATGCGATCAGCATCGGACTGGCCCCGGCCATACGCAATTCATAACTGTCTTTGCCCGGTCGATCAATGTCGAAATCGTGGGAGGCATGCTTGATCACGGCAATCCGTAACCCCTGTTGTTTAAGTATCGGCAGGAGTTGTTTCAAGAGGGTTGTCTTGCCGGTACCACTGAAGGCGCTGAAACCGAGCAGGGGGCGGGGGAAATCGATCATGCGAGATCACCCTGCAGGCGATCCCGCTCCTCCTGGGTATTGATGTTGATGAAGGTTTCGGGGAGGTCGGAAAAGTCCGCCGTAGTCGTCTGATGCCGGGTATACCAGAGATCGATCTTGCGATCGCCCCCCTCAAGGTAGTCTTTCAAGCTCTGTTTCAACGACACGGCAATCAGGGCATAAACGGGTTGCAGGCGCTGGCCGTCATGGGCAATCGCGATCTCGGCCGAGTCACGTTCGAGTGCCTGACTGAGCCTCTGCACCAGGTGATTCGCCAACTCTGGGCCATCGCAGGGGACAGTCACAAGATAGGGTGTCTGGACCTCCTCCATGGCTGCGAGAAAACCGGCCAAGGGGCCCTGGAAGTCGGTCAGAGAATCCGCAAACACCGGATAGCCAAAGCGCTGATACTGCGCCAGGTTGCGATTGGCGTTGATCATCAGGCGGTGTACCTGAGGCGCGATGGCGTCAATGACATGAGCAATGAGCGGGCGTCCGTTGTAGGTCACAAGACCCTTGTCGACACCGCCCATGCGCCGGCCGCGTCCTCCGGCGAGAATGACTGCGGTGATATCAGCCGGGTCGATCATGCTGGAATCCTGTCTGACTGTTCGGTTTCGGTCGATATGATATGTTTGTCCGGCATGGGGTGAGCCTCAATCAATCGGCGTTCATGCAGATAGAGTGTGCGATCGGCCAGGGGGGCGAAGTGGTGGGCATCGTGGCTGGCGATGAGCATGGACATACCGCTTTGCTTGAGCGGTGCCAGGAGGTCCAATGTGCGCTGTCTCGATGCCGGGTCGAGATTGGCGGTCGGTTCGTCCAAAAACAGTATCCTCGGTTGCCTTAGCCAAGCCCTGGCCAATGAAACCCGCTGACGCTCACCCCCGGAGAGGTTTTTCGCAGCGTTGTCCTGGAGATGATCGAGTCCTCCCCAGGCCAGTGCCTGATCGACCAGCTTCCGGCGTGTTAGTGTATCCAGTCTTCGCGGCAGGGCATAGGCCAGATTATAGCGGACTGAGCCATCGAACATGTAGGGATGCTGGTGGAGATACAGGGTCTGCGCCAACAGCTTGCCTTTACAGCGGCGCCAGGAAAGCAGGTCAGTTTGTGCTATCGCCAATTCTGCACGGTCGGGTTTTTCTAGTCCGGCGAGGATCCGCAGCAGGGTGCTCTTGCCGGCCCCATTGGGGCCGCATAACAGGATGACTTCCCCGGTATCCATTTGCAGATTGATGTCGTTGAGTACCAGGCGTGCGCCGAAGCGCTTCTGGAGATGTTGCAGACGCAGGTGTGGACAGGTGTTCATGTTACGGGTTGTCCCCTGCCTTGAAAATTGTGTAGTAATGCGTTGAGTGAAAAGGCAAGCGTCAGGAGTACGATCCCCAGGGCAATGCCCTGGGCAAATTCACCCTTGCTGGTTTCCAGAGCGATGGCGGTGGGTATGTTACGGGTGTAGTGAAGGATGTTTCCACCCAGCATCATCGAGGCCCCCACCTCAGAGATGATACGCCCGAAGGCGGCGAGCAGCGCGGCCATGAGGCCGAATCGCGCTTCGTGCATCAGGGTGACCGAGGCGCGCAGGGGGCCCGCTCCCAGGGTGCGTGCGGTCTCCCAAGCCCGCTTATCTACCGCTTGCAGGGCTGAGTGCCCCATGGCGGCGAGGATGGGAAAGGCGAGGGTGATCTGTCCAAGTACCATGGCGGTCTGGGAGAACAACAGTTTCCATTCTCCGAGGGGGCCCTGGCGGGAAAGCAGGATGTAGAGGGTGAGTCCCACAACCACCGCTGGTACGGACAGCAGAGTACTGTTGATGGCGATCAGCAGCCTCCGCCCCGGAAAACGCAGATAGGCGAGGGCGAAGGCTGCCAGCAGTGCGAGGGGGGCAGCGGCGAGAATTGCGATGAATGAGACGCGAAAGGAGATGCCGACGATCTCCCACAAATCGGCATTACCGCTGAACAGCAGTGCCACGGCAGTGCCGGTTGCGCTGCTCCATTGCTCCATCAGTGTGCTTCGGTAAAGGCCGCAAACTCTTCCGCACTGGCGTCTGGAGTGAACAGGGTGTTCTGCCCGATCTTGAAGTCACCGATCAGTTTCTGACCCGTTGGCGAGATTATCCAGCCGATCAACGCCTGCGCTCCCGTGTAGTTGGTGTCCGGGTGCAGTTTCGGATTAACCGCGATGATTCCGTAGGGATTGAACAGCAACGGGTCGCCCTGGAAGGCAATCTGCAGCGGTAGCTTTTCCTGGTAGGCAAGCCAGGTGCCTCGGTCGGTCAGGGTGTAGCCCTCCATCTCAGAGGTGATCTGCAGCACCTTACCCATGCCCTGGCCGGCTTCCCGGTACCAGCTGCCTTCAGGCTGGATCCCCGCACTCTTCCAAAGGCTGCGCTCTTTCTTGTGGGTACCGGAGTCATCCCCCCGGGAGACGAAGACGGACTGGCTCTTGGAGATCCTGCCCAGCGCCTCCGCGGCGGTCTTGGCGTCTGCGATACCGGCCGGGTCGCCTGCTGGGCCGACGATGACAAAATCGTTGTACATCACATCGTAGCGTTTGTCGCCATAGCCCTCGGCCACGAACTTGTCTTCGGCGGGACGGGCATGTACCAGTACCACATCCACATCCCCGTCCTGACCCATGCGCAAGGCCTTGCCGGTTCCGACCGCGATGACATGCACCTGATAGCCGGTGTCCGCGGTGAACTTCGGTAGAAGTTCATTCAACAGACCGGAGTTGTCGGTGCTGGTGGTTGTCGCCAGTTTTATCGTTTTATTGGAGGTGTTATCCGCCTGGGACTGGTTTGAGAATAACAGCAGACAGGCCATCAAGGTGAGTAATGGCCGTAGTACTTTCCAGGTCATGTTGAACTCCTGAGTGGTTGATGAGCTTCGATTTGAATCTGCTGTGCTGCAAGAGAGGTGCCAGGGTGATGATTAACCGGATATTTTGTATTGTTTGCAGGTAAATATCCGCAGCGCTACTCTGCTATAGTTTGGAAAACCAGTAGGAATAACCATAGCCAGAAGTCGAGAGAATGCCGGTCTCATCCAACCGGTGGCAGAAAAATGTTCCACTAATGGGACAAACATACCGAATAAAGAATGCCTGGTTGGGACAGAATGTCCCAGTCGGTGTCGATAAGACAGGATCCTGGGACGGGGCCACATAACTATATGTAACGCATTGGTACCACCAGATGACACTTTATACCCAAGAGTTCAATCGTATTGATGGGAAGGGAAGCCCTACTGACATCTCCAGCCAACCCGCTCGCATGACCTCCGTGCTGATTGTCGATGATGAACCGGACATCCGTAACTTTCTTCAACGGGGTTTGACCCGGTATTTTGCCCTGGTGGAAACTGCCGATACTGCCGAGACCGCGGATGAGTTGCGAGAACATTGTCACTTCGATCTGATCATCACGGATATTGAGCTGTCCGGAGAAACGGGAGGGGTTGAATGGGTCAAGACTCTGCGAGAGCAGGGCGGTCAAACCGGGGTGATCTTCATGACCGCCCGGGCTGACACCCAGACCGTGATCGATGCCCTGCGTGCTGGGGCCGAGGATTTTATTCTCAAGCCCTTTCGCATGGAGCAGATGATGGCCGCGGTCGAGCGATTTCATGAACGGCAACGGTTGCAGCGGGAGAATTTTGTCCTGCGCCGGCAGGTGGATCTTCTGACCGACAATACTGGGGTGGTAGGTAGTTGCAATCTGATGCGGCACCTGTGTGATGTGATCAAGCGGGTGGCGCCCATGCCTTCGACCGTTTTGTTGGAGGGTGAATCGGGTACCGGTAAGGAGCTGGCTGCCCGGGCGATTCACCAGCTCAGTGGACGGGCAGGGAGTTTCGTCCCAGTCAATTGTGGCGCGGTCAGTGCCGAGTTGCTGGAAAGCGAACTATTCGGACACGTCAAGGGCGCCTTTACCGGCGCCCTCCAGTCTCGTGAAGGGCTCTTTACCTACGCGGAAGGTGGCACCCTGTTTCTGGATGAAATCGGCGAGATGCCACTGTCGATGCAGGCGCATCTGCTCCGGGTACTGGAAGAGCGCAGCATCCGTCCCGTGGGTTCCAACCGGGAGTACAAGGTCAATGTGCGCATAGTTGCCGCCACCAACAAGAAGCTGCAGCAGGAGGTTAACAAAGGTCGCTTTCGTGAGGATCTTTTCTATCGTCTTAACGTATTGACCCTGCCGATCCCCGCGCTTCGCGAGCGATCGGAGGACATACCGTTGCTGATCAATCACTTTCTTCAGCAGATTTCTCAGGAACTTGGTGTGGAGTTCATGCCGCTCAACGAGGCTGAACTTGCACGTCTGATGAACTATGACTGGCCGGGTAACGTGCGCGAGTTACGCAACGTAATCGAACGCAGTCTGTTGCTCAACAAGCCCCCCAGCAACTGTTTACCGAGACAGACCTTCGAAGCTTCGGTGATGGCTCAGAACGCGGCGGACAGTCTGTTACTTGAAAGTGTGGAAAAACGCCATATCCTACACGTCCTCGATCAGCAGTCGGGAAACAAGTCAGCTGCCGCACGCATTCTTGGTATCTCGAGGAAAACCCTGGAGCGCAAGGTCCAGGCCTGGGGCGTGTAAGAGAGGGTGGGCAATTAATTAACCTGGCACTGATCTAATGATCACCAACAACCACGAGAACAAAATGAGTCAGAATCGTTCATTCATCCCCCTGAAGATCGCCGTTGCGACGGTTTCCGATACCCGTACTGAGGAGACCGATAAGTCCGGATACAAACTCAAGCAAATGCTCGAGGATGACGGTCATCAACTGGCCGACAAGGTAATCGTGCCGGATGACATCTATAAGCTACGTGCGGTGATTTCAGGTTGGATTGCCGATCCTGAGATCCAGGTGGTCATTACCACGGGCGGAACCGGATTGACCGGACGGGACGGTACGCCGGAAGCGGTGGCGCCGTTGCTGGATAAGGTGATCGATGGCTTTGGTGAGATGTTCCGGGTACTTTCCTATGAACACATCGGCACCTCCACGATGCAGTCACGGACCTTGGCCGGGGTGGCCAACGGTACCTTCATCTTCTGTCTGCCGGGATCCACGGGGGCCTGTAAGGATGGTTGGACGAAACTGATCTCGGCCCAGCTCGACTATCGTACCCGGCCCTGTAATCTTGTGGAGTTGATGCCCAGGTTATTGGAAAAATAGTTTTTATCAGGTCTGTCGACATTCACGTCGATTGTGTATATATCTTGTAATACATGACATTTATCTGATTAAGGAGTGTCTGGATTCCGGCATGCGCCGGAATGACGGGATATAATACGAGGGCAGGATTGAACCAATTACCTGAATAACCATGAACAAGAAATCCATCGATAATGACCGCCTCGACCAGGTGGTAGCGCGGGCACGTCGCGAGCGGGAAGTGCGTGAACAGGGCTACCGTGAACGGGCCCTGAAACTCTATCCCTGGGTATGTGGTCGCTGCGGGCGGACATTCACCCGCTCCAATCTGAATGAGCTTACGGTCCATCATCGTGACCACAATCACGACAATAATCCCCCCGATGGCAGCAATTGGGAACTGCTGTGTCTCTACTGTCACGACAATGAGCATTCCCGGCAATTGGACGCCGGGTACGGAGATGCGGCCGAGGGACAACAAAGTAGCGGCAGCCGATTCAATCCCTTCGCTGATCTGAAGGCGCGGATAGAGAAGAAAACCGAGTAGCCGGTTGCAATCACGAAACTACTACTTAGTGATCGTGTGTGGCATTTCTCCCTGGATTCCGGCATTCGCCGGAATGACAGTGGTTTTTACCAGGGTAAGTTCCACTCGGCTTATAAGGGTTATTCATCCCCCCAGATGAGAGCTCCCGCTTCACTCAGATCATAGCCGGTCAGGTTTTCCGCCATGTCGAAGGAGGCGGGAGCACGCAGGCGCGCAATCAACTCCTGAAACAGACGCCGGAACCAGATGCTGCGTGGTAAAGCCAGATCGAAGGATTCCCAACCGAAAGGGATGAACGATAATCCGGACTCGGTGGCAGCCGAGCGCGCACCCGGCGCCACATCGGCGAAACCCATGGCGATGGTGGCGGCGGCTTCCCGTTCGGACAGGGCGGTGGCAACCCGGTTGAGGTTGTCCTCGTGAGTGCCATAGCGATTCAAAACTTCGAGCAAAAAACGCTGAGCGCCAGCGCCGCTTTGGCGCATGACCCAGCGATATTGGGGATCTATCAGGCATGCTGGATCGGGTACCCGCTCCTCCAGCCCGGGTGAAAGCATCAACCCCTGTTCACGTCGGAACATGCGGATCAACACCCATTGTCGAAACTGGCTGTACTGTCTCAGCAGCGCGGGATGTCGCGTCTGGCTCTCCTCTTTAGGGCCCCAGTGGATGCCGCTCGCATCGACCCGGTTGGCTTGCAGCAGATCGAGACCGAGCCGGGTGCCGGTCGGAGTATAGCTGATCAATGCATGCGCCCCGGTATCCTGGGCGAAGTTCATGATCAGACGGTAGAGCAGGGGATCATCACTGCCGGCAATGATCAAGCGGTTGGTCATCAATCCCCCGTGGGCGGAGTCGAGCATCCAGCGGTCGATCAGCTCCCTGGGGAACAGCCATTTGCCGGTGATCTTGGTGGCCGGGATGCGCTTTTCATTGACCAGCGCATAGATCTTCTTTTCGTTGAGATGCAGATACTCTGCTACCTGCTTGACGTTCATGAAGACATGAGGCTGTTGCTGCATCACTGCGGACATCGGATCTCCTCCATAACAGGCCGGTGGAACACCCGCTCTGGGTCAACCCCCGGCGCGTTCTGTGCCGGGGTGATGGTTCATCGTCGGCGGTTTGCTCGGCACCGCATCGAAGGTGATGTTCTCGACGCCGTTGTAGACCAGAAAATGTTTGCCCTTGGCGCGGGCGATCAGTGTGACGCCGACCCGGCGCGCGATTTCGAGGCCCATATGGGTGACCCCCGAGCGTGACAGCAGAACCGGGATTCCCATCTGCGCCACTTTGATGACCATCTCGGAGGTGAGCCGTCCAGTGGTGTAGAAGATCTTGTTCTGTCCCGGGGTTTGGTTGAGCCACATGTGGCCGGCGATCGCATCGACCGCATTGTGCCGCCCCACATCCTCGATAAAGAGCAGCAGTTCATTATCCTGGCACAGGCCGCAGCCGTGCACGCCGCCTGCCTGGCGGTAGATTTCGTTGTGTTCGTTGAGATTGTGCAGCAGGCGGTAGACGCTGGACTGGTGCAGGGACGGCCGGCTCAACACAAGCTTGTCGATTTCATCCATCAATCCGCCGAAAACGGTGCCCTGGCCACAGCCGGTGGTAACCGTCTTACGCTCCAGTTTCTCATCCAGTCCGCTCACCCCCTGATGCGTGGTCACGGCGACCGAACCGGTCTCCCAATCCACCTGAAGCGCCTTGATCTGCTCCAGGTTCTGTATCAGGCGTTGGTTTTTCAACCAGCCGAGAACCAGTAACTCGGGCTGGGTACCCAAGGTCATCAGGGTGACGATCTCACGCTTGTCGATGTAGAGGGTGAGGGCGCGTTCAGCGGCGATGTAACCCTCCCGACTGTCTCCGTACTCATCGACGGCCACGGCTGCTTCCGCTGCATTCAAACCGGCATCGGTCATCACCGGGCGGTTGGATGTCGAGCGGGTGTGCATGGTGTTAACCGCCGGTTGCGTTCATGTGACGGAAGATCACCGGTTGCGCTTCGAGGTCGAATTCATGCCCCTTTGGCTTGATCTTCATGCTGTCGATGATCGCCTGCCGCAAGGGTGCGTCATCCCCGGGATGGGCGCGGACGATGCGGCGCAGGTCTACCGAGTGCTCCTGTCCCAGACAGAGCAGCAGACGTCCTTCTGCGGTGAGGCGTACCCGGTTACAGTGATCGCAGAAGTTATGGCTGTGGGGTGAGATGAAACCGATCCGATAGGCACTGCCGGGTATCTGGTAATAACGGGCTGGTCCGCCGCTGTTTTCGGTACTGGGTATCAGTTCGTAGTGCTGTTGCAGATCCTTCAGAACCTGGTCACTCGAGTAATAGGTTTGAGCGCGATCGTGGTCGCCGATCCTGCCCATGGGCATCTCTTCGATGAAGCTGATGTCCATGCCTCTGGACTGGGCAAATGCCACCAAACGCGGCACTTCATCATGGTTACGGTGTTTGAGAATCACCGAATTGATCTTGACCCGTTTGAACCCGGCCTCCAGGGCGGCATCGATACCGGCGAGGGTACGGTCGAGCGTCCCCTTGCGGGTGATGGTCTGAAAACGTTTGGGGTCGAGGGTGTCGAGGCTGATATTCACCCGGGTCACACCCGCCGTCTTGAGCGCCTGCGCATATTCGGCAAGCAGGGTGCCGTTGGTGGTTAATGTGAAGTCTTCAAGGGTTTCCAGGCCACCCAACTGCCGGAAAAGCTGCATGATGTCGCGCCGGGTCAGAGGTTCGCCCCCGGTGAGGCGGATCTTACTTACCCCGAGTTCGACGAATGCCTTACCCACCCGATAGAGCTCTTCCAGGGTCATCAACTGGGAGCGGGGGACGAACTGGACGTTCTCGGACATGCAATAGACACAACGCAGATCGCATCGATCGGTGACCGAGATGCGTAGATAGGTGATATTCCGGCCGAAGCGGTCAGTCAGTGGTGATGGTTGAACAAGGGTTTCTGAAACGGTCGATGGCATGCCGTATTCCTCTTCGGCTGTAGCTGTTGCATTTTGCATCCGGGGATTAACCGGGTGGTCTGATTTGTCCCAGCGTTAATCCTTGAGCGGGACATTTTGCCTTGGTTTACGACAACTCCGTTTTTTGGATTATTTTCCCTGAGCCGCGTCTTTTCTGGCATTCCGAAGCAGTGAGTGGCCATTGGTACACAACTTGCGCCGGCGATTGGATATCAAACCACAAAGGATGCCTATCGATGACCCCACAGAGCGTGGATGATATCAGCCGGAATCAGCCGGATCAGTTCGCCGTGTCACTGCTGGTGGAGGAGTCTCCCTCCGCAAACCCCTGGCTCGACATCAGCTGGGATCCGATCGGCATTATGGTCGATAACCGCCCGTTTGATGGTAACAGAACTGAGAGGATATTGATTCATGAGGCGGACGGGATCCAGCGATACCTGCAACGGGGCTTCACCCTGCGCCTGCATGTGGATGAGTGTGAGAGCTACTACCATAATCTTCTAGCCCCCAATCCCAGTTGCTACCTGGTAGTGACACCCTCGGAGCAGAGTGTACCTCAGCCGTTACTCGTCAGCCTCAGTTTTGACGAGGCTCACGCCTACCTGGAGGGCGAGGAGGATCTCTATACCCTGCCGATGCCGCCGGAGATCTACCTGTGGACCGAGGCCTTTGTGCTGGCGCACTACATTCCGGTCAAACGCAGCAAACGGTTGCGCCGGGATTGGCGTAAATCGGGACAGGCCGAAGCGCAATGAGTGACGACACAATAGCGGACCACTCACTGGATAACGAGCCGTTTCTCAACCGCTGGTCACGCCGCAAACTTGAGGCGGAAACCGTCACCGAATCCGAGCCAGAGTCCGGCATTTCACCCCCTGAGTCGGCACCGTCCCTCACGGACGATGACATGCCGCCCCTGGAGAGTCTCGATGAACACTCCGACTATGCAGGATTCCTCTCCCCCGGGGTTTCGGAGGGATTACGTCAGGCCGCGTTGCAAAAACTCTTCAACAGCCGCTGCTTCAATGTCTGTGACGGGCTGGACGACTATGCGGAGGATTTCACACGTTTCGAAAAGCTCGGTGATCTGGTGACCGCGGACCTGCGCCATCGCCTGCAACGGGAGGCCGAGCGGCTTGCACAGCGTGTCGAAACCTCAGGCAAAGCCACAACGGAGCCCGCCGAAGGTGGGGATGGCACCGAGCAACTCGCCCAATCCGGGGCCACAAAGGCATCGACACCTCCCCAACCGATACCCGAACCATCCCATCCCGCCGATACGCAGGATCCGAGCCTGTCATGAGCCCCTCCATGAGCAACCCCATGAGCAACTCAACCCAGACCAACCGCAGTGCCCGAAACGCTGCCCTCGACGCGGTGGCCCGGCTGCCAGTGGAATCCACCAGCCTGATCGACTATCAGTCCCAGGGACGGGTTGTGATCATCGGCGACAACCAGGCGCTGGAGGTCGCACCACGCCTCGCCGCCCGGCTCAACACCCTGTTGATCCTGACCGAGGGGGTGGAGGAACCCGGGGTGCCCCTGGTGCCCCTCGGAGGGCGGTCGCTGCGTATCGAGGGTTACCTGGGTAGTTTCAAGATTCAGCTGGGTGAACCGGGCAGGCCGAATGCGGAGACGGTGGCCGCGGACCTGATTCTGGACCTCTGCCCGGAACCTTGGATCAGCAGCCAGCTCAAACCGCCGGGGTATCGTCATGCCACATTGGAAGAGACGGATCTGGAGGGCGCCATGGCGGAATTGAGTGCCCTGACCGGGCGCTTCGAAAAGCCGCGCTATTTCGACTACAACCCGGATATCTGCGCCCACGCCCATGCGGGGAAAACCGCCTGCACACGCTGTCTCGACAGCTGTCCGGCGGATGCCATCAGCAGCCTGGGTGAGACCATCGAGGTCAACGCTTATCTTTGCCAGGGCGGCGGGGTCTGTGCCACGGTCTGTCCGGACGAACCGCCTCTCGACCCTCCGGGAGACAATCAACTGCCTTTCCGGGTTGAGTACTGGCCAGCGTAGGGATTGAATTCTGGCTCTCCGCCCTGGCCTACGGGGCTCGCGCGGTCGTTCTGGTGGACAACGGCGCGATGCCCGAGTCCTCGGCCCAGGCACTGGCGCAACAACAGGTTTATGCCCGGGAGATCCTTTCGGCCATGGGATATCCGCAAGCGGCTGTTCAGCGCGTAACGGCTGAACAGCTTACCGGTATCGATGTTGTACCGATGCCTGAGATCGAACCGGCCGGGTACTCCGGGCTGGGGGGTAAGCGCGACACCGCCTTCATGGCCATCGATCATCTTTATAACCAAGCCTCCCGGGCAAAACCTCTGGCCACCCTCAGCACCGGGGCCCCGTTTGGAAGTGCGGATGTGGATGCCAAGGCCTGCACTCTGTGTTTCTCCTGTGTCGGGGCGGCGGATATCCCCCAATTGCATTTCAATGAAGCGAACTGTCTGCAGTGCGGCATGTGTACCCGCATCTGCCCGGAGGACGCAATCTGGATCACCCCGAGATTGTTGTTCGACCGCAAGGCACGTCAGCAGACTCGCAAGCTCCACGAGGAACAGCCCTTCTGCTGCACGGCCTGCGGTAAACCCTTTGCCACCCAGTCGGTGATCAAAAACATGCTGCACAAGCTACAGGGTCACCCCATGTTTCAAACCGAGCGGGCCCGCCAGCGTTTGACCCTGTGCGAGGATTGCCGGGTGGTGGACATTGTGCAGGACCAGGAGGCCATGATGACGGGCGTTGACACCCCGGTTAGGCAATAAGGAAGCAGTTATTAGGTGATTTTGTTCCATTTGACTCCGTTTTTTCCAACCGACGCTGGCCCATTGCTTGCCAATCTTTTCACCAAGGAGTGATTGATGACCCAAAACAGCCAGGCTGCCCAACCGAATGCCGATACGATCCACGCAAGTACGCATGAGATCCCGGATGCCCCACTCGCTGAAGCCTTGCCCCACGAGCAGACCTATCGCGGTGGCGCCTATGCACTGCTTGCCCGGCTGCTGAGAAACCCACCGGACCGATCGGTACTGGATCAGGTGGCCGGTTTTGCTCAGGTGGATGGGCGACAGGACGAGATGGCCCTCGCGATGTCCATGCTGGGTCTCGCGGCAGGCACCTCGCAGCCGGAATCAGTGGATGACGAGTTTCATGCCCTGTTCATCGGCATCGGCCGGGGTGAACTGGTGCCCTACGCCTCCTGGTATCTCACCGGGTTTTTGATGGAACGGCCCCTTGGCCGACTGCGCGATGATCTCGTAGCACTCGGTTTTGATCGTCAGGAGGGGGTCTGCGAGCCGGAAGATCACGCCGCGGCGCTTTGCGAGGTGATGGCGATCCTGATCCAGGAGGGCGAACGGCTGGATGCACAGACGCGCTTTTTCCGCGATCACATCGCCGACTGGCTGGGACGCTTTTTTCAGGATCTCACCGAGGCGAGATCCGCTGTGTTCTACCGCGCGGTCGGTCGCTTCGGTGCCGCCTTCTGCGCCCTTGAGCAGAGATATCTGAGTATGCCGGTATAGCGGCCGGTCGTTAACCGCTCTCCGTTTGCGGGAGCCCCGATGAGGAATGGAGGAGTATCCATGAAGAAGAAAGTCAAGCGTTACGCACTGGACCACAATCGCAGGAAATTTCTGCGTAAGTCGGCGGGTGCCGGTGTCGGCGTCGCCCTGGCGACAAGCCTGCCCGGATTGGCCAGCAGTGACGATACCGAGGCCGAACCTGTCGATACCCAGCAGCACAAGGGCTACCGCATGACATCCCACATCGCCGCTTATTACCAGACGATGAACAGTTGAACCAGACAAGGTGAATCGAATGAAACTGCGCAAGACATCCGATCTTCCAATCGACCCAGCGGATTTGCCCCGGTTATGGTCCGCAAGGCCCGGGCCGAGGAGACCGACAGCGCCGGTGAACAGAAGATCAAGACCATCTGCACCCACTGTTCCGTGGGGTGCGGCATCATCGCGGAAGTGCAAAATGGTGTCTGGACCGGCCAGGAGCCGGCGTTCGATCACCCCTTCAACCATGGCGCCCACTGTGCCAAGGGCGCCTCGGTGCGGGAACACGGGCATGGGGAACGCCGCCTGAAATATCCCACCAAGCTGGTGGGCGGCAAGTGGAAGCGGGTCTCCTGGGACGAGGCGCTCAACGAAATCGGCGACAAGATGCTGCAGATCCGCGAGCAGTCGGGGCCCGACTCGGTCTACTGGCTCGGTTCCGCCAAGTTCAACAACGAACAGGCCTACCTGTTCCGCAAGTTCGCCGCTTTCTGGGGCACTAACAACGTGGATCACCAGGCGCGTATCTGCCACTCCACCACCGTTGCGGGCGTGGCCAATACCTGGGGTTATGGCGCCATGACCAACTCCTATAATGACATCCACAACTCCAAGGCGATGCTGATCATTGGCGGCAATCCGGCCGAGGCCCACCCGGTCTCCCTGCAGCATCTGTTCAAGGCCAAGGAGGAGAACAACGCACCGCTAATTGTTATCGATCCGCGTTTTACCCGTACCGCCGCCCATGCGGACCAGTTTCTGCGGATTCGTCCCGGAACCGACGTGCCGATCATCTGGGGTATGCTCTGGCATATCTTTAAAAACGGCTGGGAGGACAAAGCGTTCATCCGCCAGCGGGTCTACGGCATGGACGAGGTGCGCAAAGAGGTGGCCAAGTGGACACCGGACGAGGTGGAGCGGGTCACCGGCGTGCCGGAGAATCAGGTCTACGCGGCCGCCAAGACCATGGCCGATAACCGCCCGGGCACCTTCATCTGGTGTATGGGCGGCACTCAGCACACCATCGGCAACAACAATACCCGTGCCTACTGCGCCTTCCAACTCGTGCTCGGCAACATGGGGCGCAGCGGCGGTGGCACCAACATCTTCCGTGGCCACGACAATGTCCAGGGCGCCACCGATTTCTGCGTCCTCTCCCACTCGCTGCCCGGTTACTACGGCCTCGCCCCCGGCTCCTGGAAGCACTGGGCAAATGTCTGGGACGTGGATTACGACTGGATCGCGGGGCGCTTCGACTCGGGCAGCTACGAGAAATCGGGGGACAAGGACGTGCCGGTGATGAACACCAAGGGGATTCCCGTCTCCCGCTGGATCGACGGGGTGCTGGAGGACAAGGCCAACGTAGCGCAGAAAGACAATGTCCGCGCCATGGTGTTCTGGGGCCACGCCCCCAACAGTCAGACCCGTGGCGAAGAGATGAAAAAGGCCATGGAAAAGCTCGATATGATGGTCATCATCGATCCCTATCCCACGGTCTCCGCGGTTATGCATGACCGTACCGACGGGGTCTACCTGCTGCCCGCGGCCACCCAGTTCGAGACCTACGGATCGGTGACCGCCTCCAACCGCTCCCTGCAGTGGCGGGACAAGGTGATCGAGCCCCTGTTCGAGTCGGTACCGGACCACACCATCATGTACCGCCTGGCCAGAAAACTCGGGTTCGCCGATGAGCTGTTCAAGCATATCCAGATCAATGGCGAAGAGCCGCTGATCGAGGACATCACTCGGGAGTTCAACAAGGGCATGTGGACCATCGGCTACACCGGGCAGAGCCCCGAGCGCATGAAGCAGCAGCAGCAGAACTGGGGCACCTTCGACTACACCTCGTTGAAGGCCGAGGGCGGTCCCTGCGACGGTGAGTACTACGGTCTGCCCTGGCCCTGCTGGGGCACCCCGGAGATGGGTCATCCGGGCACCCCGAACCTCTATGACACCAGCATGCCGGTGGCCCAGGGCGGGCTCAACTTCCGTGCCCGTTTCGGTGTCGAGCACGATGGGGTGAATCTGCTGGCCGAAGGCTCCTATCCGGTGGGCAACGAGATCAAGAACGGCCATCCCGAGTTCACCGCCGACCTGCTGAAGAAACTCGGTTGGTGGAACGATCTGACCGATGAGGAGAAAAAACTGGCCGAGGGCAAGAACTGGAAGACTGACCGCTCCGGGGGTATCCAGCGGGTGGCCATCAAACACGGCTGCGCGCCGTTCGGCAACGCCAAGGCCCGGGTCATGGTGTGGACCTTCCCCGATCCGGTGCCGATCCATCGCGAACCCCTGTACACCAGCCGCCGGGATCTGGTGGAGAAGTATCCCACCTACGAAGACCGCAAGTCGTTCTATCGCCTGCCGACACGCTACGCCTCGATCCAGGCCAAGGACTACTCCCAGGAGTATCCGATCATCCTCACCTCCGGACGACTGGTGGAGTACGAAGGCGGCGGGGACGAAACCCGTTCCAATCCCTGGCTGGCCGAACTGCAACAGGAGATGTTCGTCGAGATACATCCCCGGGATGCCAATAATGCCGGCGTACAGGATGGGGACGATGTGTGGGTGGAGGGGGCCGAAGGCGCCAAAGTAAAGGTCAAGGCGCAGGTCACACGACGCGTGGCGGCGGGGGTGGCCTTCATGCCGTTCCATTTCGGTGGCCACTTCGAGGGTAAAGACCTGCGTGGTAAATATCCGGAAGGCTCCGACCCCTATGTCCTGGGCGAAGCCTGCAACACCGCAATGACCTACGGCTACGACTCGGTGACTCAGATGCAGGAAACCAAATGCAGTCTGTGTCGGATCAGCAAGGTGTAAAGAGAGGATTAATCATGGCTCGAATGAAATTCTATTGTGATCCGGAACGCTGCATCGAATGCAACGGTTGTGTCACCGCCTGCAAGAACGAGAACGAGGTGCCCTGGGGCGTCAACCGCCGACGGGTGGTGACCATCAAGGACGGTGAACCGGGTGAGCGTTCCCTCTCGGTGGCCTGCATGCACTGTTCCGACGCCCCCTGCGCCACGGTCTGTCCGGTGGACTGCTTCTACACCACCGCCGATGGGGTGGTGCTCCATGACAAGGATATCTGCATCGGTTGCGGATACTGCTTCTACGCCTGTCCCTTCGGTGCGCCCCAGTTCCCGAAAGACGGCGCCTTCGCCACCCGGGGCAAGATGGACAAATGTACCTTCTGCGCGGGTGGGCCCGAGGCGGATAACAGTTCCGAAGAGTATCGCAAATATGGCTCGAACCGGTTGGCGGAAGGCAAGTTGCCTCTGTGCGCCGAGATGTGTTCCACCAAGGCGTTGCTGGCCGGTGATGCGGATGTTATTTCCGCGGTCTATCGCAAACGCATCGTCAACCGGGGCGCTGCGGTGCTCGCCCGGGGGGTCTCCTACCAGGATGCTTCGTTACGCTCCCCCCGGGATGCCGGCGGCAAGGGCAGCGCCACTGAATGATCAGGTTGGTTGGCAAGTCAGATAGCGGCCATAGAGCCGAACAGCGACACCCGGTCATCCCATGGATGACCGGGCATTACCAGGAACAGCTATGAAACAGTCAGCAAGTAGAACAGGGTTCGCGGCTGTGATTACCCGGCTGATCGGGGCGGTGTTGATCGGCTTGCTGATCAATCCGTCCACCGTCAGCGCACAGGAACCGCCTGCCCCAAGCGGGATATCCGATGTGCGGGTGTTGAACCCCGGTGGAGAACTTTGGCGGGATGTACGCCAACGCACTGCGCCCGTTTCCGGTAAAACCCAGATCAAAGGGGTCGATACCGGTGTGTTGATCAACAGCAACGGAGATCGCTGGCGGCATTTCAGGATCAACCAGCTGATACCCATTGGTGGCTATGTCTTGGGTGGCGTGCTGCTGGCCCTGCTGCTGTTCTACATGATACGCGGCAAGGTGCCGGTGGAAGGCGGGCTTTCAGACCGCAAGTTGCTGCGCTACTCCAATTACGAACGCACCATCCACTGGTTCATTGCGGGTGTGTTCATCTTTCTCGGTCTGAGCGGACTGATCCTGCTGTTCGGCAGACCTGTGCTGATCCCCCTGATCGGCAAAGAGGCATTCTCTGTGCTGGCTTCTGCCGCAAAGGAGGGACACAACCTGATGGGGCCGGTTTTTCTTCTCGCTCTGATCCTGATCTTCGTGCGTTTCGTTCGGCGCAACATCTACCAGAAGGGGGATCTCACCTGGCTGCTGCGCGGTGGGGGTGTGATCGGCAAGAAACATGTGCCGTCGAACTTCTTCAACATGGGTGAGAAGACCCTGTTCTGGATGCTGGTGTTTGTCGGCGGCACCATCATTGTCTCCGGGTTCGTGCTGGTATCGCCCTCCCTGGGTCATACCCGGGAGTGGATGGAGTTGGCCCATGTGGGGCATGCGATCGGCGCTTTGCTGATGATCGCGGTGATCTTCGGCCATATCTACATCGGCACCGTCGGTATGGAGGGCGCCATCGAAGGTATGAAGACCGGTTATTGCGATCTTAACTGGGCCAAGGAGCATCATGACTTCTGGGCCAACGAGGCGGAGAAGAACGGCGAAGCCTTGACCAACGAAGAGGTGGCGTGTCTGCGGGGCGACTTCGAGCGTCTTCCCAGAGAGATCAGTGTAAAGGAGGCGGGCAAGTGATCGGCGAATTCATCGACGGACCGCTTTGGACCTTCTCACTGAGTGTATTCGTTATCGGCGTGATCTGGCGCATCATCGCTATCCTAAAAATTGGGGTGAAGCGGGATCTCTCCCAACCCCGGGGCAGCTCCGGCATGGGGGCGTTGCGCGCCCTGTTCAGCCGTTTCATCCCGGAACGCACGGTCACTAGCCGCGGCCGCCTGCAACTGGTGGCGGGTTACCTGTTTCATCTGGGTCTGTTCGCGCTGCTGATCTTCGCCAAGCCCCATGTGGATTTCATCGCCGAACGGATCACCGGTTTCGACTGGCCGGCCATGCCCCACTGGGCCTTCATCGTCGCGGCGGAGTTCGCCTTCGCCGGAATCATCCTGTTGTGGTTGCATCGATTGCTCAACCCGGTCACCCGACTGCTCTCGGACCTGGACGATCACATCGGCACCCTCCTGGTGTTTCTGGTCATGCTGAGCGGTTGTCTGGCACTGGCCCAGTCCTTCGAACCCTTGCGGTTGTTGCATCTGTTGCTCGCCGAACTGCTGTTGATCTACTTCCCCTTCAGCAAACTGATGCATGCCTTCACCTTTGTCCTGAGCCGTGGCTACACCGGAGCCACCATGGGACGCAAAGGCGTCAATGCCTGAGGAGTCACGATGAGCGAAGCCTTCGAACAGGGTGTGGCGGCACTCTCAGCCCAGATCGACGCCAAAGTCGCATCCTACTTCTCAAGCTGCATCCACTGCGGACTCTGCGCGGAGGCCTGCCTGTTCTATACGGAGACCCATGACCCACGCTATACCCCAATACACAAGCTGGAACCGATGAAGAAGCTCTGGCGTCAGGAGCACACCTTCTGGGGCAAGCTGGGCAAAGCGATGGGGTTGAGCAAGCCCCTCAGCGAAGCGGATTTCGCGGATTGGGAGAGACTGGTCTATGACAGTTGCACCCTGTGCGGCCGCTGTTCCATGGTCTGTCCGGTGGGCAACGACATCACCTACATGATCCGCAAGACCCGTGAAGGCTTCTCCGTGGCCGGTTACGCCCCGGACGGCATGAAAGAGGCGACCCAGCGCGCGCTCACCATCGGCAGTCCCATGGGTGTCACCTACAAAACCCTGTCGGCGGCCATCGCCAACGTGGAGAAAGAGACCGGCCTGCACATCCCCGTCGACCAGCCCGGCGTGGACTACATGACCATCTTCTCCTCCATGGAGATCGTCAACTTTCCCGAGTTCATCGAAGCCCTGGCGCGCATCTTCAAACAGGCCGGTGTCACTTGGACGATCAGCAGCAAAGCCTACGAGGCCACCAACAGCGGCATCCAGATCGGCAACAAGGAGGCGGCGGCGGAGCTGGTGGGGCGGGTGGTCAACGCGGCGGAGGAACTGGGGGTGAAGTATGTCATCAGCCCGGAATGCGGCCATGCCTACACCGCCATCCGCTGGGAGGGTCCCAACCTGATCGGTCGTCCCTACCAGTTCGAAGTGGTGCACATCCTCGAGTTGCTCGACCAACTCAAGGCGCAGGGTCGCATCCAGGTAAAGGATTTCGACCACACCCCCATGACGTTGCATGATCCCTGTCAGATCGTCCGCCGCGGCGGAGTCATCCAACCGCCCCGCAACCTGCTCAACAGCGTGGCCGACCATTTCGTCGAGATGAAGGATCACGGGGTGATGAACTGGTGCTGTGGTGGTGGTGGAGGCGTGAGCGCCAACGAACGGGCCGAAGAACTGCGCCTGGAAGTGTTCAAACGCAAGAAATCCCAGCTTGACGAGTTGGGCGTCAATACCCTGGTCACCGCCTGCGCCAACTGTCGCATTATTCTCGAAGAGGGCCTGGAACATTATGAGATGGATACCGAGGTGATCAGCCTCACCGAACTGCTGGCCGAACACCTGGTAACCGACAAACCTTCATGACGATCTTTGCGTGACGAATCACTGAACCATACAGAGCAAATCTCAGGAAAAGACAAGGGACTCTGTTTCGGGGGGTGTGCTGTACTTGAAGCATCCGACAGCGATTCCCCATGTGTATCCCGATTGCTGTCATGTGCTTGTGAACGCATGACAGGATGATGTTTCCCTGCTTCGCAGAAATCAGTCGCGGACCTGGGCGTCTCCCTGTTCGGACGGAATTGTTGCAGCAGAGTATCGGTCTTACTTTCGACAGACATGCACGAGGAGGCAACCATGAGTAGCACCAATTTGCGAATATGGGCAGTGGTTCTGCTCACTTTGGGTTGGATCTTACCCACACTGGCGGCCACCCCCGCGCCCGAAGGAGCAATGCTCTACATCATCTCACCCCAGGACGGCGATCGGGTGAGTAACCCGGTTAACGTGAAGTTCGGCCTGCGCGGCATGGGTGTCGCACCCGCCGGTATCGACAAACCGAAAACAGGGCATCACCACCTGTTGATCGACGTCAAGGAGATGCCGGATATGACTCAGCCATTGCCCAGCGATGAACATCACCGCCACTTCGGTGGCGGACAGACCGAGGTGGACCTGGAGCTTTCACCCGGCCCCCACAAACTGCAACTGATCATGGGCGACAAAGACCACATTCCCTTCACACCCCCGCTGATTTCCGAACCCATCAACATCACAGTCGAGTGATTCACCCAGCAAAAGGTAGCCTGGGTGAAACGAAGTGGAACCCGGGTTCAGGCAACTACGATGAAGTTCAAATTCACCGACAATCTTCCCAAGTAATCTCCCTCTCCCCTCGTGGGAGAGGGCCTGGGAGAGGGGGCATCAACGGAGTGGTGAATGATGAGTTTTCCTCGTTCCCACGCTCTGCGTGGGAACGCATACGGAGGCCGGAACCCACACCAACTTGGACAATTTCTCCAGCAGTGGGTCTGCATTCCCACGCAGAGCGTGGGAACGAGGGAAAAACGTGAATCAGCCCAACCCGCCACTGTGAAGCGTTACAAGCGGCTATACATGATATATAGCCAAAGGCGGCATCAAGTCAGAATCCATTATTTTTGGAACGACCCTCAAAATAGCGTCGAACCCACTTCGCTCCCAAACCTACCAACAACCCAAGCGCAACATTGAACAACAAACAGGCGAGGGCGGTAACAGCCACAACCGCCAAAGAAGCATCACGGGCCGGTACCGGGCGGCGATAGATCAACGCCACCGCCAGGGCGAAAACACCGAATCCCACCAGCAGACCGGTCGGGTCGACCCGTCCGAGGGCCAGAACAGCACGGATAAAC
>JARRNW010000009.1:0-19455 GCA_037384565.1 Candidatus Thiodiazotropha sp. | reverse complement strand
CTCCGGTCTCGATTTCGTGTGCACCTGCCGCAAAAGGCACAAAAGACCGATGCGTTTCGAGCGGTGCGTGAGAGTTTTAAGGTCAATCCCGCCCGGGCCTATGCCTCGGGAGACGAGAAGCGGGACTATGTGGCGGCAATCGCTACGGGTATGCATCCCTTCATGGTGTCCTACGGTTTTGAGAGTCACAAGCGTCTGGTCGAAAAGGTCGGCGTGCCGGAAGAACTGATCGCGCGTCAGCCACTCGAATTGAAGCAGCGCATATTACATGCCCTGGATCTTACCGAATCCGAACTACAGTATTGACAGAGAGTCAAGCATGAAGCACGCCCCGCAACGCAAGATCAAGGTCGGCCTGGCCCTGGGCAGCGGTGCCGCTCGAGGTTGGGCACATATCGGGATCATCCAGGGGCTCGCCGGGATGGGCATCGTGCCTGAGATCGTTTGCGGCAGCTCCATCGGCGCGCTGGTGGGCGCCGCCTATGCCGCCGACCGGATGGACGTCTTCGAGTCCTGGGTGCGCTCCCTCACCTGGCGGGAGATCATCCGCTTCCTGGATCCCAGCCTCACCGGAGGCGGGTTGATCCAGGGCGAGAAACTGACCGGGTTTCTCAACGGTTTCGAAGAAGAGGGTCTGGTCTTCGAGCAACTCAAGCACCGGCTGGGGATCGTGGCCACGGAGTTGGAGAGCGGGCGTGAGGTGTGGTTTCGTTCCGGGCCGGTCATCGAGGCGGTACGGGCCTCCATCAGCCTGCCCGGGCTGTTTACCCCGATCCGCCACCAGGGCCGCTGGCTGGTGGATGGGGGATTGGCCAACCCGGTACCCGTTTCACTGTGCCGGGCCATGGGCGCGGAGATCGTCATCGCGGTCAATCTCAATGGCGACATCCTGGGTCGGCATTTCCGTCAGGGCAATAACAGGCAGAACACCGAACCCGAGATCCTGATCAATGAAGGCACTGACCGGCTGGGACGAATCGCCGCCCAGTTGAAGAGCACACTGGGTGCCAAGAAGAACGACCTGATGACCCGCCTGTTCGGCGAGTCCCGGGGGGCTCCGGGGCTCTATGAGGTGGTGGCGAGTTCCATCAACATCATGCAGGACCGCATCACCCGCAGCCGGATGGCTGGAGACCCTCCGGACATGGTGCTTTCCCCACGCATGGGGAAACTGGGGTTGATGGAGTTCGACAAGGCGGATTATGGGATCTCCGAGGGATTGGGGGAGGTCGAGCGCATGCGCCCGGCCCTGGAGCAGCTTTGCGAGTAGGTTCCGGGGTGTTTGGTTCCTCGTGCTTACTCGTTGACAAAGGGATAGAAGGGCTCGTTGACCTGTTGCGGTGCGGGTCGGTCCTGCAGCAGGCGTGCCTTGACCCGGGTCGTGGTCAGGCCCGATGTGTCATAGACCCGGGGAAACAGCCGATAGACCCGACTGGTTTCCCGGGGGCGGCGCCAGGCGGCGGATTCCAGGCGTTGTCGCAAAGCGGGCGTCAAGGGTAATTGCAGCAACCAGGGTGACTGCCAGTCGAGAAACTCCCGGATCAGTGCCTGCTGGCGTGGATCGGGCCAGGTTTCGCGCAACAGCAAAGGCGGGAAACTCTCCGGCGGATAAAGCGTGCCCGCTGTGTCCCGTCCCCCACCGGCATGATCCCTCTCGATCCATACCGCGAGTGGGTGTCTGCCCGCTGTGCGGCGAACCAGCTCTGTCACCTCCCGCGCGCTTCCGTGAGGCGAGTTGAAGTACCGGTGTGCCCGGCTGTCCGGGTACCAGGCCGGTTGACTGTTTTCGATGCGCGGATCCTCGGGAAGGGCGCTTTCAAGCAGTGCCAGTAGTTCTCCGGTCTCATCCAGCAGCCAGGATTCGAACCGGTCACGGGGCGTGAAGGGGATTGCGCCCGATTGCTCCGACAGGGTTCTGACCAGAACCTCTCCCAGGGTTTCGATCAGCCGGGAGGGCAGGGAGCCCCGGATCTTCGAACGGCTCAGACCCCGGTGATCGTCCCAGCTTCCGTAGACGACCTCCGAGAGTCCGGTATGGCTGACGATGGTCTCATCGGCGACGTACAGTTTCCACTGTCGCCCATCCATGGTCTCGGCGATGCCACCGGGAACACTGACGATCTGTTGCACTCCCTGAAAAGGGGCGAGCAGGCGACGGCTGTAGGTCTGGATCTCCATACAGGAATTCTGTACGGGGCGGGTGATTTGAACAAGTTGTGAAGTCCCGAGGGGGGGTGTGGAAAAGGAATCTGATAATTCTGGGAATGAGCTGTCTAAATGTCGGATTTTTTGACATCGCACCCGGATGTGGATTACTTGGTAATTTATAACATATTGTTATATATGGTAAATTTTAGTATTGGCAAGGTGTTTGCTTGCATGTTGTCCAAAGGTCCTTCACATCGGGAGTTTGTCCGTGAAAATAAAATCCAAATTTGTTGCAACACTGGGCAGTCTGGGAATGCTGCTATCCGTGAACTGTCAGGCGGCTTTGTTTGATCGTGGGGGCGGTCTCATCTATGACGATGTGCTGGATGCGACCTGGTTGCAGAATCCCGCTGACCTGTATTCCTCTCATGGTCGCGAAATTGGAGATGGTGGCATCTCGTTTGCTAGCGCACAGTCCTGGGCGAGTAGCTTTTCCTACTACGACAGCGAGCGCAACACGACCTATTCGGACTGGCGCCTACCCCATGCATACGGACTGGATTGGCAGACAGCCGTAGATACTAACTCGCCGCTCACGGGTGCTCCGGCAACACCCAGCCAAAATGAATTGGCTTATATGTACTACGTGAATCTAGGGTTTGATGCCAACCCGTTGCCCCCTGGCGTAGAGCCGGGAAGCTATGATCTGCCGACCACTACCTACAGTGAAGAGGATTTTTACAACCCCTTCGGCGATAACATCATCTATCGTGGTATGTGGACTGATGGAGTGGTCGCCGATGAAGGTGGGCCGGACAACAGCGTATGGTATTTTCATTTTCACTTCGGTGAAAGTTTGGTCAGTCGGTCAGCACTTGATTCGAATGATCCTGACCTGCAGCACGTCTGGCTCCTCAGAAACGGCGACGTCTCGCCCGTACCCGTACCTCCCGCCCTGTTACTCATGGGCAGCGGCATGCTCCTGCTGGGCTTCATGAACAAGAAGCGCAAGGCACTGGCCGCCTGATATCCGATCCCCGACTTCAGGTCTTGAGACCTGAATTTAGGGGACGAGCCGCGTCCGAGGAAGGAGGCGGCTATTTTTTGTCCGGATTTCGGGGGCTATGGCACAGTGAGACGGAAATTACTTCTGTTTAAGTGATTGTTTTCCGCTGGTTAACACGGCGGGGAGGAAGAAGTTTCGCTTAATTTTGTAAAGAAAAGGAATTTTCGCCGATATAGTCATACATAATCGGAAAACCAATATAAAGGAAGGGAAAGACCTATGGCTTTGTCACGGAGACAAGTCGGTACTTTGACATGGCTGATATGGGGGGTTCTGCTTGTCGTATGGCCCCTACAGCTTTTCGCGCAACCCAAATGCCTGTTTATCTCCTCCTATCACAAGGGATATGACTGGTCCGATGGGGTCGAAAGAGGCCTGCGTTCGGGGCTTGAGGGTGTTTGTGAATTGATGCAGTTCGATATGGATAGCAAACGCCACAAGCAGGTTGAGGAGATCCAACGGGCGGCGGCACAGGCACATGAGCTGATCGAGTCGTGGCAGCCGGATGTGGTGATTACGGCAGATGACAATGCCATGAGATACATCGTACAGCCTTTCTACAAGAACCATGCCATTCCATTCGTGTTTTGTGGTATCAACTGGACGGTGGAAGGCTATGGTCTTCCCTATGAAAATACCACGGGGATGGTGGAAGTGGCACCTGTCAGTGTGATGTTCAGTCAGGCCAAGAGTATATTGAGCAGAGCTCAAAAAGCCATTTATATTGGGGCGAGCACACTGACCGAGGAAAAGAACCTCTCCCGATTTGAAAAGACCGCATCGGCTGAGGGGGTAGCGCTTGATCATCGACTCGTGTCGAGCATGGAGGAGTGGCTGGCGGCTTACCGCCAGGCACAGAGCTACGATTTTGTGATCATCGGCAGCAATTCCGGGATCAACGACTGGCAGGAGGACCGGGTGACAGAAGCGGTGCGCAGCGCAACCCGGAGTTTGAGTCTCACCAATCACGAATGGATGATGCCCTACACCCTCCTGGGGTTTACCAAGGTACCTGAAGAGCAGGGGGAGTGGGCGGCCCAGGTGGTCATCGCGTTGTTCGAGGGCTCCTCTCCCTCCGATATCCCTGTGGTCTCAAACCGAAAGTGGGAAATCTGGATCAATGATGACATATTGGCGCAGAGTGAAATCCATTTGCCCGACCCTTTGATCCGAAAGGCTAAAAAGTTGCGATAAGAATGGACTTCAGTATTAGGAGATCGGTGTTTTCTGGCACCCACAAGCTATTTCTGGGGGTGTTGGTACTGGTCGTTTCCGCACTTTCCTGCAGCTATTCCGTGGATCGTGAAATCGATGCGCTCGAACGTAGTTTTATCGAAAAGTCGATGGAGATTCAGCGGGATGTGATTCAACGGGTGGCCAATCTGGATACGGTACTTACCGCCCTGGTGGGGCAGCACCATTCCAGTGATTTTCTCAGCAGTGCCGAGCAGACCCTGTTTTCCCAGGAGATGCTCAAGGCCTATCCTTTCATTCATTCGATTCTGTATCTGGAGCGGGTCACGGAAAATGACCTGCCGGCCTTTGAACAGCGCATGCACGACTCCGGTTTCATCAGTTACCACCTGGACCAGGAACGTGTCACGGATGAGGATGCGGCGTTGCGCGGTCTGGGGTTCCATTTGATGGTGAGTTTCATCGAACCGATGCAACCCCGTTCCGCGAATCTGCTGGGTTTCGATCTCGCCAGCCTGTCCCCCGGCGCCGAGGTGCTCGAGAAGTCGATACGCAGTGGTTCGACCATCGCCCTTGGGGGGATTCAGGTTCCCCATTTTGATGAGCCCATGTACTTCATACTCAAACCGGTCTACCTGGGACGCTACCCTCCCACTCTGCCCCATGAGCGCTGGAAGATGCTGAGTGGGTTCGAGGCATTGTGGATCGATTTTCGGCAGTTTTTCGAGGGACTGCAGTTTTCCCCGGAGCAGCTCTCCCTGGCGCTTTACCAGGGGACTCCGGAGAACTATCCCGATTCAGGTGATGTGCTGGTGGAAATGGGCGTCATGCCGCACAGCGATTCGATGGTTCTCAAGACGTTGGACTTCGTACAGCCACTGGAGATCCACGGTCTCAGTTTTACGCTCTCGATTCAGCGCGAGATCGACCTGGGGCTTATCGATGTCTGGCGGGTGGGTATCGGATGGCTGATTTCGATGATGATATTGCTGCTGATCGTTGCGGTGTATCGAAACCGGCGCTACGTGAAACTTCAGGAGAAGGCTGCCAGAGCGGCGATCGCAGAGGAAGATGCGCGTCTGTCAAACGTCATCGATGCGGCCTTCGATGCGGTGATTACCGCGGACCACCAGGGGCACATCCTGAGTTGGAATCAGCAGGCCACGGAACTGTTTGGTTACGATGAACAGGTGGTGTTGAATCGCCCTCTGTTCTCTTTGTTGCTTTCCGTTGAATCACTTAACGAAATCTATCCGCAACTCGAACCTCTGTTCAATCTTGGCAAGGGCGCCCAATACAGAAAACGCCTGGAGGCGATCGGTCAACACAAGAACGGCCAGCACTTTTCCCTGGAATTGGCGTTATCCGGTACCCAGGTCGGTGATACCAATCTACTGAGTGTGTTTGCCCGGGATATCACAGAGCGCAAACGCTGGGATGAGCAGATTAACTATCTGGCCTACTGCGACTCCTTGACCGATCTACCGAATCGTCAGGCCTTCAAGGAACAGGTCTCGAAAGCAATCCAGTCAGCAATACGCTATGGGCGTAGCGGTGCGGTCCTGTATCTCGATCTGGATGAATTCAAGCGCATTAATGACACCTTGGGTCATGATATCGGGGACATGCTTCTGAAACATATTACCCAACGTCTGGAAAAACAGGTGAGGGGTACCGATACGGTTGCGCTTTACCGTACGGACACCAGTAGTCGGAACATCGCCCGGCTCGGTGGCGATGAGTTTACCGTGTTGTTGGATGAGATCGATAACCCGGAGGCGGCGGCGACCGTTGCCAAGCGGGTGCAGGGTGCGATTGCCCGCTCATACAATCTCAATGGCCACGAAGTGTATGTCACACCGAGTATCGGCATCGCGGTATTCCCCAGAGACGGTCAGGATGTCGAGGAGCTGTTGAAGAACGCGGATACCGCGATGTACCACGCCAAGGCCATGGGTAAGAACAACTTCCAGTTTTACACAGAGCAGATGAATGCTTATGCGGCCAACCGCTTGAAGTTAGAAGGTAAGTTGCGCAGGGCCCTGATCAGCCATGAAATGGAGCTTTATTATCAGCCGCAGATCGATCTCGAGACCGGGGAAATGGTGGCGGCCGAAGCCCTGCTGCGTTGGCATCAGCCCGAGTTAGGGATGATCCCTCCGGGAGAATTCATCCCCCTGGCTGAAGAGACCGGGATGATCATCGAACTGGGTGAATGGGTCCTGCAGGAGGCCTGTCGTCAGAATAAGGTCTGGCAAGACGCCGGTTATGCCCCCATACGGGTTGCCATAAATCTAAGCAGTATGCAGTTCATCCAGCGAGATCTCAGCACGCGGGTAGCCCGGTGCCTCGCCGAGAGCGGGCTACAGCCGGAATATCTGGAGTTCGAGATTACCGAAACCATCATTATGCGCAATGTGAATGAAACCATTACCACTCTGGATGAATTCAAGAAAATGGGTATTTCCATCTCTGTGGACGATTTCGGAACCGGTTACTCGTCCCTGAGCTATCTCAAGCGCTTTCCCCTCGATGTACTCAAGGTGGATCGCTCTTTTGTCAAGGATATCCCGGATGATCAAGATGATGTCACCATTGCGTCGGCAATCATCGCCATGGCTCACCAGCTCGGCCTGGGCGTGGTGGCGGAAGGCGTGGAGACCGAGGAGCAGCTTGCGTTTCTGAGACAACAGGGTTGTGAATTGGCGCAGGGTTACCACTTCAGCAAGCCCTTGCCTGCCTACGAGTTCGAATTGTTGCTGACGCGCCAGGATCAGACGAAGAATTGGGCGCAGCAACAGATGTGATGAGTCGTGTTCTTCGTGGCAAAAATCAGTGTCGGCCAGTGTCCACTTGCGGTTAATTTAATTCCTCGCGCAGGCCTCTATAAACGCGCATTAGTATGAGACACTACACTAGGTGTCCTTGTTATCCTGAGGGTTGATGATATGGATATCCCGCTGGGGGAAGGGTATTGAGATGCCGTGCTTGGCGAATTTTCGGTACACCCCTTCGTGCAGCGCGGTAATGGTCGTGATCCGGTTGTCCATGCTGCCGAGATAGGCGCGCAGTAACAGGGTCAATGCGCTGTCGCCAAAGGCCTCGAAAGAGGCGGTGGGCTTGGGGTCTTCCAAAACATTGTCGGTCTCTTCCGCGACCTCGATCAAGAGCTCCATGGCGCGCTTGATATCCGTTCCATAGCTCACTCCCACCGTGATGATCACCCGGTTGATCTTGTCGGTCAGGGTCCAGTTGACCACTCGTCCGGTGATGAACTCCTTGTTGGGAATCAGCATCTCCTGTTTGTCATAGTTGGTGATGGTGGTGGCGCGGATACGGATTCGGGATACCACGCCAGTGGTGTTGTCGAGGGTCACCACATCGCCTACCCGTATGGGGCGTTCGAACAGCAGGATGATGCCGCTGATGAAATTCGCCACGATCTCCTGCAAGCCGAAACCGAGTCCCACGCCAAGCGCGGCCACCAGCCATTGGATACTGGACCACTGAAAGCCGATGGCGCCGAACGCCATGATCACGCCGATGCCCACGATCAGGTACTGCAACATGGTGGTGAGGGCATAGCGGGCGCCGGTTTCCAGGGGCAGGCGTTGCAACAGGGTGATTTCGAGGATGCCCGGGAGGTTCTTGGCCGCGAGTACGGTGACCACCAGAATCATCAATCCAATTGCCAGATCGCTCAGCGTGAGGTGACCCTCAGTGACGATTCCATCCACCAGATGGTGGGTGGTAAGGGGGAGTTGAATGTTACTGAAAAAATCCAGCGCCGGTAGCAGTTCGGCCCAGATCAGCCAGGTGCCGATCACGGAACCGAACAGATAACCGAAACGCACCAGCCGCTTAGCCTGTTCGCTCAGTGCATCGAAGTCGAGTTCGGGGATCTCGACCGAGATGGCGGAAGCTTCGTCGTCGCCGGATTGCGTCGTCTCCTGTTCTCGTTCCCGCTGTGCACGGAGCTCTTCACGCCGGTGCAGGGCGTTCTCGTAGCGCAGACGGCGTTCCGCGATGAACAGGTAACGCAGCAGGAGTTCTTTCAGGGTAAACAGACCGAGGAAGAACCAGAAGGTCAGTTCGAAGCGTTCCAGAAGGCGCAGGGACAGGGTCAGGTAACCCATGACACCGGCGACCAGGAGGGCGAACCCGATCAACAGCAGGAGCGGGAACCAGAGGAAATGGGTCTGAATCAGCAGACCCTGGGTGCGGCTCTTCATCCAGCTCAGATAGAACAGGCTTTGTCTATTGAGTACCCGGTAGATGAACACCAGGGTGAGGACTAGCAGTCCGATCACACTCAAACGGTCGATAAGCTGAGACTGTGGGCCGAGACTATCGCCTGAGGTCAAGATAGCCAAAATGCGTAAAGGTATGACGACTGGGATCAGCCAGCGCAGTTCGTGAGCCAGGGAGCTGCAGATCTCGCTGTTCCATCTCAGATGGCGTATGCCAATGCCCCCCGGCAGACACGCCTGGTAGAGCATCAAGGCCCACAGCAGCGTGGTGCCCACGGTGATCATCGCGGTGGACAGGTAGGCACTGATCGGGCTCAGGGTGGGCAGCGTCTGCAGCAGGAAGCCCAGGCCGATCATCAGGCCGGGAAACAGGCCCACCTTTGCCAGGGTCAGTATCAGGGCATAGAAGGTCAGGCGAATCGAGTCGGTTTGGATTTTACGGGTGGCCTTGGTGAGCAGGGGGATCTGCGCCTTGATGGCCGGTCGTTTCCAGATCAGGACGATCGTGATCAACAGGATGGCAAGGGTGATGTCGGGGCGGTTTTTCATGGCCTGCATGAGGTCCACCAGGGTATCGCTCCAAGTGTCCGGGGAGATCAGCCAGAGCAGGCTCGCACTGAGCTGATGCGGGTCGAGCAGGTCTAAGGGCTCGCCGCTGGGAATCCAGATCAGCTGATCGTTGATGAACCCGACATAGGATTGGGAGACCTCGAGCAGCTGGCGTTCCGCCTGATCCAGGGTCGTGAGTTGGGAGATATAGCGCCCATAAACCTGTTGCAGTGCGTTGAGCGCCGCACGCTGAGCGCCCATCAGATCGTAGCCGGTCTGCTTCAGATGCGCGGCTTGTTGCGCGGGCATGCCGTCGCTCAATTGTGGAATCTGTTGTTCCAGGTGTTCACTCAGGCGGTTCCAGTCCAGTAAGTTCTCCTCGATATCGATCTGCCGGTCGGTGGCCCGGTTGATCTCTTTCCTGCGCTCGGCGGAGGATCGGCTGTAGCTTTGCAGCGAAGGCAGTGCCTGACGCCGGCGGATGAGCATCTTTCCTATGGCCTTGCTGGTGCCGACGAATTCGACGCGTTTTTTGATGTGCTCGAAATCCCCGCGAATCTGTTCCAACTGGTTCTGGGTCGCGGAGAGTTTGTCCGCGACCTGTTTCTCCTCGATGACCAGGCTTTCCAGCTCGGTGCGGGTCTGAGCATTTTTCTGCGCAATCTCCTGGATCGGCTTGGGCAGGCTTTGGGCCTGTTGCTCGAGTCTTTCCGCCTCCTGGCGGGCTTGCTTGGCCTGGTCCTCACGCAGGTTGCCGGCGGCCGTGTTGAGACGGCTGAGTGACTGCTGCAGGTCATCGATACGAGCCGCGCTGGCATCCCGCTGGGCTTGGGCGAGATTGGTCAACAGGCTTTGATTGGCGAGACGTAGCTTGAGCAGTTCGATTTTCGATTCGTAGAGCTGCTTCTTACTGTTCTTAAGCAGTTTCTGGGCCTGTTGAACGGATGCCGGGGCATTGCTGTCGAGTTGTCCGTTCTCGCTGCTCAGCTTGTCGAGATTCCGGGAATTGTCCGCGATATCGCTGTTGATCTGCTGGCTTCCGGCCAGCAGGCGGGCCAGATTGTCGAGCTGCTGTTTCTGTTCGGAACGCGCTTGTGCCAGATTGAGGTTTTCCTGGCTGATTCGGAGTTCGATCTGATTCAGAGACGACTGCTTGATAAATCGGTCGAGTGCTTCGTTCGGAGTCTCGCGGGGGGTTGCCTGAGCCGTGAGTTTCTTGATCTCTTCCGGGGCGTTATGGATTTTGCTCTTGAGGTCGTTCAGGTCAGACAGAACCGTGGTCCGCTGGCGTATCCAGTTGGCCGCCTGGTCGAGCAGATCGAGGGCCTTGGCCTTTTGGTTTTCATCCAGGCTGTCGTTACTCTCCAGCTCGCTTCTGGTGACTTCGATCTGCTCTTGATTGACAAAACTGGCCTCGGTTTTGGAGGTTTTTTTGTCCGCCTGGGCCGGTGTCGAGATTAACAACAGGCCGAGGTACGTCACCCAGCAGAACCACAGGCATAGCTGCGCGGGAAATAGGGATCGGGTCTTGAGGGACGGCATAAGGGGTGAGGTGGTTGTCAGTCGTTTTCCTGCAGATGATAGCTGATGATATGGCGGTTTTGTTCCGAGACCGGCTCTCCCAGGCCTATCCTGCCCTGGCCCAGGAGCGGGATGCTTTCCCTGCGTATGTAGAGTGACTGTTGATTCCGCGGAGCGATATAGGTTCCATTGGTGCTGATGTCCTTGAACATGAATTTGCCCCGATTGTATTCCAGGGTCGCATGGGTACGTGACGCGGAAGTGCCGCCCACAACCAGTTCATTGCTCGTATCCCGGCCAATGTGGGTGATCCCGGGTATCGGCGTCAGGCGGTAGACTCTACCGGCATAGTCGAGGACCAGGGTCTTTCGCCTCATGCTCTGGGTGGTCGGGGCGGTATGCATGAATGTCACGTCCTCCCGGCGCCACAGCAGGTCGTAGATGATCAGGGTTTCAAGCTTGCCCTTCACCTGAACCTTGTCAAACCGCCGGGCCATCTGGCGCTGCTCCAGGGGCAGGGCCAGTATCACCTGTTCGGTGGTTATGATCTGGCGAGCCTTGGCGATGTCCGCCACCCGTGCGGCGATATTGATGGTGTCTCCGTACATGCGACCCTCCTCCAGGATGGCCGGGCCATAGTGCAGGCCGATACGGGTCGCCATGGGCATGCCCGATTGTTCGGCGTAAAGTTCCGTCCGCTCCTGAATGCGGCATGCGGCCTGAACCGCGGTACTGGGATCGTTGAACCGGCTCATGACCTCGTCGCCAATGATCTCCACCACGAAACCACCGCAATCCTTGATGACCTGGGAGATGGCCGTCTCCATTTCGGTGATGAGTTTTTTCGCCAGGGTGTCTCCGAGACTTTCGTACATGTGTGTACTGCCGACGATGTCGGCAAACATGACGGCATGGTTGTGGTTTTGCTGCGACGGCATGATGGTGGTTTCTGGCTTAAGTAAGTGCCATTACCCCCCCGGGGGTATGACTGTCCCTGTTTTTTCTGTTTTTTCGCTGCTCCTTTATAGAACGATACGGGTTGGGCTTCAAGGACCGGAACGCCCCCGCAATATCGACAGCCTACCCGACAGGGGTGAGGCAAGGGTATGCCAGTGAATGAAATTGCGAACCATTGCGATCTGTCATTGCCATGATCTGATATGATTGGGGTATTATTTGTTATTAAATCATAGCCGAAATCGATAGCCATAATGAATTTGAGGGATTTGAAATACCTGATCGCCGTTGCTGAAACGGAACACTTCGGCCATGCCGCCGCCCAGTGTTTCGTCAGTCAGCCGACACTCAGTGGTCAGATCAAGAAGCTTGAGGAAGAGTTGGGTGTGGTCATCTTCGAACGAACCAACCGTTCGGTCTCGATCACCCCGATCGGCTCGGAGATCGTCAAGCATGCTAAATTGATTCTGGAGCAGGCGGATGTGATCCGCCAGCTGGCTCAGGCCCAGAGGGATCCCCTCGCGGGCGCCCTGCGGGTGGGGGCCATTCCCACGGTCAGTCCCTACCTGATTCCCCTGATCCTGATGCCCCTCAAGACGCAGTATCCACAGATGCGGCTGGTGCTCTCCGAGGAGATCACCGACATGCTCACCCGGCGTCTGCTGGACCACCAGATCGATGTGGCGATCCTCGCCACTGCGGTCAAGGAGCCGGAGCTGGAAGTCATGCCCCTGTTCGAAGAGCCGTTCTGGCTGGCCCATCCCCGGGATCACGAACTCTACAATAAGGATGAGATCACGCGCCGGGATCTGAACCGACTCGATCTGCTGCTGCTCGCTGACGGCCATTGTCTGACCGATCAGGTGATGGAGGTCTGCCGGGTCAAGGAGGGCATGCTGGACAACGAGATGGCCGATCTGCGCGCCGCAAGTCTCGAGACCCTGCTGCAACTGGTGGGTGCCGGATTCGGCTGTACCCTGGTGCCCGCCCTGGCGGTACGCGGCGCCTGGACCACCGACTCGGGCATCATTGCACGCAAGCTTGGTTTGAAGGATGCTTATCGCCGGGTTCAGTTCGTCTATCGCAAGACTTTTCCGCGTAAACAGGCGATCGAGGCGCTGGCGGAGGTCATACGTAAGCAGTTGCCGAACACGGTCCGTCCACTGCCCTGATCCACGGATCTTCCCCGCAGGGAGCGTTTACCCAACAGCCTGTTAACCTGGAGAGGTATTATGTCCGAGGTTATGCACCACGAAACCCCACAACGTTTTTCCGATCTGCTGGAGGTCGGCGCCGATCAACAGGCGACCCTGCTGCCCGGGGTGCATCCCCTGCCCAATCTGTTGTCGCTGGACGCGGAAGGGGTGCTGGAGGCGTTCCGCGAGAGCCAGGTGCGGGATTTCAGTAAAACCATCGGGGAGCTGGAGCTGCCGGGCAGTCCCCTGCACCGGGCGTTCGCCGAATTGCACGCCATCGCGGAGAAGGATCCCGACAATCCCCTCAATCGTTTACAGATCTTTCAGCCCGGCGCCCTGCAGGCCCTGTTTCTCGATCTGCATGAACATGTGATGTCCCATCCGGTCTGGCGCCATCCCTGCTTCGTGCGGATTTTCGAGGGGCGTTTCGATCAGGATCAGCTGGTGCGTTTCGCCCTCAACTATTTCAATCAGGTGAAGAACACCCGCCAGTGCGTGGCCCTGGCCCAGGGGCGGTTCTGCGGATTTATCGATCTGCCCTACGGCTGCCTCAATGAGCGCATCTCCGAGCTGGTGCAGATCATTCTGGCGCAACTCCTGGCGGACGAGTACGGTGTTGGGACCCACAGTATCGACTCTTATCCCGATCTGGCCAGTCTGCTCGGTTCCTCCACCCATATCGTGATGTACCGCCAGATCTTCGAGGGACTGGGGGTACCCTTCGAGAAGCAGGATGTCCCCATGCTCCATGAGGTGGCGGACAATGCCCTGGTTCAGCGGCTGCTTGCCGGGCATTCGGACTTCACCCTGCTCGAGTCCCTGGCTTCGGTCGGGCTGGGTATGGAGTGGGGCGTTCCGGAGTTCTTCAGTCTGCTGCTCGGTGGCATGATCCGCTGGGCCTGGAAGCAACAGGTGCCTCTGACCCAGCATCATCTCATCGTCTTCATCGCCCATGTGCAGTACGATGTGCTGCATGCCATTTCAGTGATGCTGGCGACCAGCCTGATCGGTCACGAGGCGCAATCCGTCGAGCAGATCAAGCAGGCCACCAACATGCTCATGTCGAGCCGCTATAACATGATGTCCGGGCTCTACCGGCACCTGTTTCAGGAGTCCTGCGACGATATCCGGCAGATCGGACTGGATGCCCGCTACCGGATCCATGACCGGCGCATCGAATCGGCGCTGATCGCCGCGCGTCAACAGGTGGCGGATCATACGGTTGTCGATGTGGAGGGCTACCGGGCGGCCACCCGGGTGCCCTTCGTGTTCAGTGATTCGGTATGATGGCAAACGCGAAACAGCTGTAGATCTTCAGGAGACGTAAGTGATGCATCATCCCAGCAGCCCGGCGGGCGAAATTTTTCAGAAACGCCTGATTGCCACCGCCAAAGGCCGCCACGGCGCCAAGGACATGAGCCGGGAAGAGGCTCGCGAGGCGTTGGGTTTTCTGATCAGCGCCGAGGCGCATCCGGCCCAGGTCGGCGCCTTCCTCACCGCCATGCGCTTCAAGGGCGCCCGGGTGGAGGAGATGAAGGGATTCCTCGACGCTATGGAGGAGAGCGCGACCCTGATCAGTCCCAAAGTGGAAGGGCTGCTCAATTGCAACGGGCCCTACGACGGGCGCAAGAACGCCCTGCACCTGGGGCTGGCGGCGGCACTGGTCACCAGCGCCTCGGGGGTTCCTGTCGTCATGCACTCCAACACCGGCCTGCCGCCCAAGTACGGGGTTACGACCGCCTGTGTGCTTGAGGCTTTGGGCATCCCGGCCTACCGGCAACCGAACCAGGTCGCCCGGGACATCGAGGAAAAGGGGTTCGGTCATCTCCACGCGAGCCGCTATCTGCATGGGGTGGAACGCCTCAAGCCGATTCGCCAGACCCTGTTCTATCGCTCGTTTCTGCATGCCTGTGAAGTGATGCTGAACCCGGCCGGGGCGGCGTTTTCCCTGATTGGCGCGGCCCATGTGGGTTTTCTTGAACGCTTCGCCACTGCCGCGGGTGAACGGGGCCAGCAGCGGGTCATGGCGGTACAGGGGGTGGATGGGTGCGATGAACTGCCCCTGCAACCGATATCCGTAGCCGAATACCGGGATGGGGCGCTATCCCAGTACACCCTGAATCCGGAGACGTTCGGAATTCCCTGCCGGGAGACCCGTCCCTGCGAGCCCTCGGAGGTTACCGCACAGATTATTCGGGACGCGTTGCTCGAGGGTGACGACACCCATCAGGACGCCATCGTCTACAACACGGCTGTGCGACTCTATCTCAGTGGACGGGTAGAGGAGATTCCCCAGGGCATCGATCAGGCCCGGGAACTCATCCGTTCAGGTGCCGCAGGGGCGAAACTGCGTCAGCTTCAGCAGGGTTAGTAAATCAGGATAATTCCATATGTTGTCATTCACCCGGCTCGCCCTTTCAATGTTACTGCTGTTGGTCGTTTCCGGGTGCGGCAAGGGCCCCGCGGATCATCGTCAGACCCTGTTGGTATTCGGCACCCTGCTGGACATCCAGGCCTACACGGATCAGCCCGAAACCTTTAATCGTGCGGTACAGAGTCTCGACCAGACCTTTCAAGGCATGCATCGGGACTGGCATGCCTGGAAGGGCGAGGGTGACCTGGTTCAGCTCAACCGAGCCCTGGCTCAGGGAAAATCCCGGGAGGTGGCGCCGCAACTCGCGGAGCTCCTGAAGCGGGCCCAGGGTTACGCGGCGAACAGCGATAACCTGTTCAATCCGGCCATCGGTCAGCTGATCGGCCTGTGGGGATTTCATCGGGATGAACCACCGGGAGGACCGCCTCCGGATCCCCAGCGGATCGAGGAACTGATTCGCCTCGATCCAAAGAAGAGTGACCTGAGCATCGAAGGCTCCCGGATCTCATCGACGAACCCGGCGGTGTCCCTGGATCTGGGGGCCTTTGCCAAGGGTTATGCTCTGAATCTGGCCATCGACGAGTTGCACGGATTCGGTATCCACAACGCTATTGTCAACGCGGGAGGTGATCTGTGCGTCTCCGGTCGGCACGGGGATCGGCCCTGGATGATCGGTATTCGGCATCCTATAGGGGAGGGGGTGATCGCTTCAGTCGGGGTCTCGGATGGTGAGTGTGTGCTCACTTCAGGGAATTACGAACGTTACCGGGAGTACGAAGGGATTCGCTATGCCCACATCATCGATCCGCGCAGCGGCTACCCGGTGGAGCATGTGGCCTCGGCCACGGTGATCAGTCATGACGGCGGATTGGCGGATGCCGCGGCCACGGCCCTGAGTGTGGCCGGCCCCGAAAAGTGGGCGGACATTGCCCGCAAAATGGGACTGACCGAGGTGATGCTGGTGGACGAAAAGGGACGGGTCTACCTGACCCCGGAGATGCAGAAGCGGATCAAGTTCCAACAGGATGTGGAGCAGGTCGTGGTGTCGCTACAGGCGGAGTGACTACACTAGTACTCCTTATAGGTTTCGGTCATGCCGGCCGTGACGAACATGCAGTACATGAACAGTATCGCTATCAATAGCGTATAAAACGGGGGCGTTAACAGCCTGGTCGTTGCCGGGAAAAGCAGAGCGAAATCCTATTCCACGCAGAGCTTTGGTACGAGGAAACACGCTCAATCGATCGGGCAGGACTCAACCACGCTCACCACAGCCTCGGTGAGGGTATTCAGGTCGTTTTCGCCGATGATATAGGGAGGCATGAGATAGACCAGTCGGCCGAAGGGTCTGACCCAGACCCCGGCATTGACGAAGCAGTTCTGGATATGCTTCAGATTGACCGGTTTCTTCATCTCCACCACACCGATGGCGCCCAGGACGCGCACTTCCTCCACCTGAGGCATCTCGCGACAGGGGGCCAGGCCTTCCGAGAGTAGCGCTTCGATGGTTTGGATCCGTTCCTCCCAGGGGGATTCGAGCAGCAACTCGATGCTCGCCAGGGCAACCCGGCAGGCCAGCGGGTTGGCCATGAAGGTGGGGCCGTGCATGAACACCCCGGGATCCCCGCGGCTGATCGTCTGGCTGACCTCTTCGGTGGTCAGGGTCGCAGCCAGACTCAGGTAGCCCCCGGTCAGCGCCTTACCGACGCACAGGATGTCGGGAACCACCTCCGCATGCTCGCAGGCGAACAGCTTGCCGGTACGCCCAAACCCGGTGGCGATCTCGTCGAGAATCAGCAGTACGCCGAACTGGTCGCACAGGCGGCGTACTTCCTGGAGGTACTCCACCGAGTAGAAGCGCATCCCCCCCGCGCCCTGTACGATGGGCTCCAGGATCACCGCGGCGATCTCCTCATGGTGCTCGCGCAGTTTTTCAGACAGATCCTTGGCGTTGTCCCCTTGGCACGGATGACCGAAAAAGCATTTCGGCGATTCGGTAAAGATCTGTTTGGGCAGGATCCGGGAAAACAGGCTGTGCATTCCGGTTTCCGGGTCGCAGACGGACATAGCGCCGAAGGTGTCGCCATGGTAACCCCGGCGGATGGTGAGAAATTTCTGCCGCTCCGGCATCCCCTTCTCCTGCCAGTACTGGATCGCCATCTTCATGGCCACTTCCACGGAGACCGAACCCGAATCGCAGAAGAATACCGATTGCAGGGTGGACGGGGTGATCTCAACGAGCTTGCGGGCCAGCTCCGCCGCGGGTTGATGCGTCAGACCACCGAACATGACGTGGGCCATATCCTTGAGCTGGGACTCAATGGCCTGATTCAGATGGGGGTGATTGTAACCGTGAATGGCACACCACCAGGAAGACATGCCATCGATCAACTCCCGTCCGTCCGCCAGGCGCAGGCGTACCCCTTGTGCGGAAACCACGGGAAACACCGGCAGGTCCGCGTCGATGGCGCTATAGGGGTGCCAGACGTGCTGACGGTCGAAGTCGATCCAGTTTTCGTTGTCGCTCATGGATGAGGGTCTGGGCTGTTGATTCGGGGGAGGCAGAGTAGCAGATATTACTGCGCGAATTGTTGTAATCTAATGACTCGGCGCAGAGTTTTTTGGTTTTGTAGGAACTCCTGCGCGTGAGTATCGAAATCCCGGGCATTGTAACAAAAAACAGCCGCCGCTTAGGCGGTTTGAGATAACTATATCAATATCAATTGGTTAGTATGTGGTGGCAGGTCGAATACTCACCATTGGTAAGGAGGTGACTATGGATAAACCCGTTATTGCAGCGAAAGAACCGATTAATGTCGATCTCATGGGGGGTAAGGAGTATTGGTGGTGTGCCTGCGGGCGATCCGCCAACCAGCCATTCTGCGACGGTTCCCATCAGGGTACAGGCATTGAGCCGTTGGGGTTCAAACCCGAAAAGAGCGGTGAACACTGGCTGTGTCGCTGTAAGCAGACCAAGAATCCGCCCTATTGTGATGGGACCCATGAAACCCTGGAGGATTGAACCGAACCAGACTTTTTTTCCAAGGTCCTTACATCCTGGCTTGGTCAGTTTGGCTGGTTGAGGCGGTTGTCTCCCCGACCCCGTTCCCCGACCTCGCTTTCGATCCGGTTGCGGCCGTTCGCTTTGGCGAGGTAGAGCGCCTGGTCCGCGCAGGCCAGCAGATTCGCCCCGAGTTCCCCATGATTTGATTTGCCCAGCATGGGCAGGGCTTCGCTCACCCCGATTGAGACGCTGATCGACAAGCGGGTGCCATCCTCCAGAGAGACCGGCTGGGAGGCGATTTCGAGTCGGATCCGCTCGGCCAACAACAACGCCTCATTCAGCGTGGTCTGGGGCAGCAACAGGGCAAACTCCTCGCCCCCGTAGCGGGTGGCCACGTCGCTGGCGCGCAGTTGGGAGCGGATGCGATCGGCCAGTTCAATGAGTACCTGATCGCCTGCCGGATGGCCATACTGGTCGTTGATATGTTTGAAACGGTCGGCATCGATGAACAGGCAGCTCAGGGGTTGCCGGTAGCGGCTCGCCCGGGCGAGTTCCTCCTCGAGGCGACGGTCCAGATAACGGCGGTTGTGTAACTGGGTGAGCGAGTCGGTGAGGCCGCTGATCAACAGGCGTTCCCGATTGGTGACATTTTCCAGACAGACCTCGCAGATGCTCGCCAGGCGTGCCAGAAAGTCGCAGGCGTGCTGGCGTGTAAACCGACTCGGATCATCGCTTCCCAGGTTGATGCTGCCCACCAGCTGGTTGTCGCAGAACAGGGGGAGAATCGCCATGCTTTGCAGGTCGGCGGGATGATTAAACAGATTGTTATATTCCGGCGAGAGAAACGGACCGAGCCAGGGGCTCTTGATGGACTGGTAGCGATGGTTGACCGGGAGCATGTCATCGACAAAGCGGACATAGGGAAAGTCTGCCTCGCTGATACCGCTGTTGCCGAGCAGGTGGCGCAATTCGTGGTCCGGGTCGTGGAGCAGCAACAGGATGCTGGTCACCTCGAAGGAGGCGAGGAGGCCTTCCGACATCCCGCTGAGCAGTTCGGGCAGGGATTCCGCGCTGAGCAGTTCGAGTTCACGGGCATGGAAACGCTC
Source organism: Candidatus Thiodiazotropha sp. (assembly GCA_037384565.1). Classification (GTDB taxonomy): domain Bacteria; phylum Pseudomonadota; class Gammaproteobacteria; order Chromatiales; family Chromatiaceae; genus Thiodiazotropha. Next base: position 90 of record JARRNW010000009.1, on the reverse strand, counting down.
CAGAGTTTCCTGGTTACGTTGAGCCTTGCGGGTCAATTCCGACAGGCGAAGCCGAAGGATTCGGTTTTCTTCTTTTAAGTCCATGGTTCC
>JARRNW010000008.1:0-25969 GCA_037384565.1 Candidatus Thiodiazotropha sp. | reverse complement strand
CCAACAGTTCCGATGCATTGGTGGGTTTCATGATCAACACCCATAAGATCGGCGAGGCGCAGCTTGAAGCCCTCTACCAGCGTTGAACCGGACGCATGTGACAGTGAATGGGAACCGAATTCGAGCCGAGAACCCATGTCTTCATGGGCGGAGCTGTTGTACCAATGAGAGACACCACCGCTCCCGCGCAGAGCGTGGGAACAGGATAAATTTGAGTGATTACTTAGCGGTAACGGGTGGGGTCATCTACCCCCGCATCGGTAAACCCCTTGGCTCTAAGACGGCAGGAATCGCACACACCACAGGCGCGCCCTTCAGAGTCTGCCTGATAACAGGATACGGTCATCCCGTAGTCCAACCCCAGACGGATGCCCTCACGAATGATCTGCGCCTTGGTCAGATCGATCAGCGGGGTGTGGATGCGAAACCCTTGCCCCTCGACCCCGGCCTTGGTAGCGAGGGCCGCCAACTGCTCGAAACCGCGGATAAACTCGGGGCGGCAGTCCGGATAGCCGGAGTAATCCACAGCGTTCACCCCGATGAAGATATCCTGGGCACCGAGCACTTCCGCCCACCCCAAGGCGAGGGATAAGAACACGGTATTGCGCGCCGGCACATAGGTTACGGGTATCCCCTCCCCCATCTGCTCCGGCACCTGGATCGTGGGATCGGTGAGCGCGGAACCGCCAAACGCATCCAGGCCGATGCTGATCACTTTGTGATCCACCGCACCCAGGGCACCGGCGACCCGCGCGGCCGCGTTGAGTTCCGCCACATGGCGCTGCCCATAGGCCATGCTCAGGGCATGACAGGCGTAACCCTGGTTTCGGGCAATCGCCAACACGGTTGCAGAATCCAATCCCCCTGAAAGGAGTACTACCGCCGGCCGCTCAGACATTGGTCACCGGGTGTTTTCGGCTTTCAGTTTGCGCCATATTCACAATCATCTTTGTTCATCAAGCCCGCTATCGTCCGGGCTGCTCACCCCACAGCCACTTGTGAAGCTGCATCTGAAAACGGACATCTAACCGGTCTTCGAGTATCCACTGCGCCAACTGTGCAGGTTCGAGATCGCCATGCACGGGTGAAAACAGGACCTCGCACTGTTGCGCCAGACGATGGGTCTCCAGCATCTCACGGCTCCATTCGTAATCCTCTCGGTCGGCAATCACGAATTTGATCTGATCCTCGGTTCGCAGGAGCTCCAGATTGGCCAGATGGTTTTTCCCGACCTCCCCCGACCCCGGGGTCTTGAGATCAATGACCCGTTCGACCCGGGTATCCACCGAACCCACATCCAGAGCACCGCTGGTTTCCAGAGAGACTTGGTAACCCGCATCGCACAAACGGCTGAGGAGTTCGCCACAGGCGGTCTGGGCCAGGGGTTCACCACCGGTGACACAAACCCGTGAGGTGTGGAATTCAGCCACCTGTTCGAGGATCTCATCCAGGCTCCGATGTTCACCGCCGCTGAAGGCATAAGCGGTATCGCAATACCGACAGCGTAACGGGCAACCGGTCAGACGTACGAACACCGTGGGCAGACCCATGGATCGGGCCTCCCCCTGAAGTGACAGGAAGATTTCGGTAATACGCAACCGGGACAAGCTAGCGATCCGATCAGAGAGCGAAAGACAACGTGACTAATGACCCTCTTTGGAAATCCGCTGCAAACGCTTATCCGCCAACCGGGCCTCCGTGGTATCCGGGTAGTTCATCTGCAGTTCTTTGAGGATCGCTTTAGCCTCATCCCATCTCTGCTTCTCATAATGGATGTAACCCATTTTCAGCAGCGCACCGGGAACCTTGGAGCTCTGAGGGTAGCGCTCACGCACCTTGCTGAAATCGTTCAGCGCGGTGTCGAAATCCCGGTTCACGTAGCTCGCCTCCGCCAGCCAGTACTGCGCATTGTCCTCGTAGGCCCCACCGGGATACTGTTTGAGAAAACCGCTGAAAGCCTTGATCGATTCCGGATATCGGCCCTGCTTGAGCAGGTTGAACGCCTCCTGGTAGGCGAACTCCTCCTTTTTCGGATCCGGCGGGGTCACGCTGGACGGAGCGGGCGCACTGGCAACCGATGGAGCGGGTGTACTCGGTGGTGGTGCTACGGGTGGGGATTGGGTGGGGGCCACGGCGGGTACCGATGTGGACGCCACGGCAGCCGAGGGCGCGCTTTGGAAGCGGGACAACCGCTGGTCGATATCCAGATACAGATCCCGCTGTCGACGGCTCATCGCATCCATGGTGTGTTTCTGCATCTCCACATCACCGCGCAATTGCTGAACCTCCCGTTGCAGCTGCTGAATCTGCAACACCAGATCCGCCAGGCTCTGGTTTTGTAACATCCGCTCCAGACGCTGCAGGCGCTGTTCCATACTGGCTCCGGAGTCCGCGGCCTGCGCCTGGAAGACGGCCGTAAAGCCCAGCAACAGGCTCAATGCAATGGGTTTTAGGCATGTGTTCATCGCGGGATCCCCACTCAGTAGATCAGTTCAACGCGACGATTCAATGCCATCGCCTCTTCGGTATGTTCGAAAGCGGCGGGACGCTCTTCACCATAAGAGACTACGACCAATTGATTCTGCGAAACCCCTTGGGCCAGCAACAGGTCACGCACGGAGTTGGCCCGATTCTCGCCCAGACCCAGGTTATACTCTCGTGTACCCTTCTCATCCGCATGACCTTCCAGACGCACCACAGCCTGGGGATTGGCGGCCAGGTAGTCGGCATGGGCCCGGATCACGTCCAGGTAATCAGTCCGTACGGTGCTCTGATCGAAGTCGAAATAGATGACCCGGGTAGCGAGCAGACTGTTGGGATTCTCCAGGGGATCCCCCGCCCAGGCCTCACCCTGACTCGCAGCGGAGGTCGAGGCGCTATCCCCGTAACTGCCACTGCCTGAGCCGGTGGACTGCTCCGAAACCTCTGCCCCCTCGCCTTCCAGAGTGGACGGAGTGGAGGAACAGGCCATCATAAGGAACAGAGACATCGCTACGGGTATCACAAGCAGCAGCGCTTTTTTCATGGACATTCTCCTAAAATACAAAGACACGATGAGTTATTTCTTGAAAGGTGACCAGTCCGGTTCGCGCACATCGCCCTCCTGCAGGGCCAGCCGCTGTTTGACACGCCCGTCCACAGAAACCGCGGCGAGTACCCCCCGGTTTCCAACCTTGGTGCCGTAGATGATCATGCTGCCATTGGGGGCGAAGCTGGGAGACTCGTCCAGGTTACCGTCCGTCAGCACCTGCATCACTCCGGATTCGAGATCCAAAACGGCAATCCGGTAATTACCCTCCTCCCGGGTTACCAGGGTCAGAAGTTTACCGTCGGGGGAATAGGAGGCCCGGGCATTGTAACTGTTCTGGTAGGTCACCCGCTGCGGGGTTCCGCCCATCGCGGAGACCTTGTAGATCTGGGGTCTGCCCCCCCGATCCGAGGTGAACACCAGGGTACGACCGTCTGGTGACCAGGCCGCTTCGGTGTCAATGGCGTAGTGGCGGGTGATCTGTGTGAGCTTGCGACTCACTAAGTTGTAGACGTAGATATCCGGATTCCCCCCTTTGGAGAGGGTCATGGCGAGTTTGCGACCGTCCGGTGACCAAGCCGGAGCACCGTTGATACCCTTGAAACTGGTGACCTTGTCACGCTTTCCTGTGTACACACCCTGGACATAGATGGCTGACTGCCCTCCCTCGAAGGAGACATAGGCGATCTTCTGCCCATCCGGCGACCAGGCCGGAGACATCAGGGGTTCGGCGGTACTTGCGATAGATTCCGGGTGATAGCCGTCCGCGTCCGCCACGTAGAGAGACACCTTGTTCTCGCCTTCGGGCTCCCGGGTGGAGGAGATGTAGGCAATTCGGGTGGCGAAGGCGCCGGGAACCCCCAGCAACTCCTCGTAAATGAGGTCGGCGATGCGATGCGCGGTGCTGCGCAGACTCGGCGCCGTGGTGGGAATGTTGTAGCCGATCAGTTGGGATTCACGAAACACATCGAGGAGCAGAAACTGGATCTGATACCCCCCCGCCCCATTGGAACGTATCCGGCCCACCACCAGGTTTTCCACGCCGAGAGCCCGCCAGTCCTTGAAATTCACCGTTTCGAGGGTGCTGGGGCGTGCCATCATGTCCGCCACCGGTATCGGCTTGAATCGACCGCTGCGTTGCAGATCGGCACTGATCACCGCCGCCACGTCCACCGGCAGGCGACCACCGCCCTCCAGGGCGAACGGGACGACGGCAATCGGCATGGCCCCTTCGACACCCTCGGTGATCTCGATGGTCAGTTCAGCCTGGGCCGTGGTTTGCCAAACCAATAACGCAAACAGAATATGGATGATTTTTTTCATAATTACAGTTGATTATTTATTCGGCTTGAAGTTTAACTTTAATACGCGGAACGACTCAAACAGGGCGCCACTGGGCACCGGCAAGGGCGCGGACTTGTACACCGCGGTCTCCACGGATCGATCAAAGGCGTCATTGCCGCTGCTCCGGATGATACTCACGCCCCCGGGGATGACATCACCGCCGGGGATCAGACGCACCTGAACCTCACAGGAGAGCCCCTCAGAGCTGGCCGCCGGCTTGAGCCAACTACGCTCTATCTGCTGCTTGATCACCGCGACATAACGATCGATCTCCCGACTGTTCTGTTCCGCGGCGATCTGCGCCTGCAACGCGCGCTCCCGCTCCGCCTGGGCCTCCGCCTCGGCGCGCCGGCGTTGCTCGTCCGCTCGACGCTTGGCTTCCGCCTTGCGCTTGGCCTCAGCTTCGGCTTTGCGTTTGGCTTCGGCTTTGCGTTTGGCCTCCGCATCCGCCTTGCGCTTTTTCTCGGCTTCGGCTTTGCGCTTGGCCTCGGCCAGGCGTTTGTTCTCGGCCTTGCGTTTGGCTTCGGCTTGCGCCTTGCGTTTCTGTTCCGCCGCCTGTTTTTCCTTGCGTGCCTTCTGCTCCGCCAGGCGTTTCTGTTCCTGCTTCTGTTTCTCGATCTTCTTGCGCTGAACTTCAGCCTCACGCTTAAGACGTTTCTGCGCCTCCGCCTGCTGCTTTTCCGCCACGGTCGGCGGCAGTTTGTCCGCCTCAACCGTGTGCGCCTGAACCACATTGACCTTGGGTGTCGCAGGCTTTTCAGGTGTCGCCCAATCGACACCGAAGATCAGAAAAAACAGAATTCCCAGATGCAACAGCACGGCGAAGATCACGGCATAGGGATTGCGTTTGAGTACTCCCCACATATCAGGATTCCGGGGTTTCGGTGACCAACCCGACACTGGGTGCACCGCCTTCCTGCAACAGCACCATGGCCTGGATCACCCGGCCATAGGCCACCCCCCGGTCACCACGCACCATCACCGGGGTTTTTGGTTTAAAAATCACCAGTAGCACCAGCATGACGTCGATATAGGGCACCACATTGATGTCAGACATCGGGCGGCGGCGATTTTTGTTACGGCTCATGTGCGTGGCGCCTGATCAGTTGACGGCCTGACGTTGCAGAATCGTGGCAAACTCCTCCACGAAGTCGTCATACCGGTTATTGAGACGCTCCACGTCGTTGGAATAACGGTTATAGGCGATAACCGCGGGGATCGCGGCAAACAGGCCGATGGCGGTGGCTATCAGGGCCTCGGCGATGCCCGGCGCGACCAGGGCCAGAGTCGCCTGTTTGACATTACCGAGGGAGGTAAATGAGTTCATGATACCCCAGACCGTACCGAACAGCCCCACATAGGGGCTGGTGGAGCCGATGGTGGCCAGGGTGGAGAGATGATTTTCCAGCCGGTCCACTTCCCGGTTGAGGGAGACCCGCATGGAGCGCTGAGCGCCCTGCACCATGGCCATGGGATCCTTGTGCCCCTTGCTGCGCAATCGGGCGAACTCACGGAACCCGGCGCGGAACACCGCGGCCATTCCGGACTCATCGTCACTCTCCCGCTCGATCTGGCGATACAGTTCGGCGAGATCGCCCCCGGACCAGAACCGGCTCTCGAACGCATCCGCATCCCGGATTGCCTTTTTAAGCACCCGCAACCGATCGAAGATCATGCTCCAGGAACTGATCGAGGCGAACATGAGCAGGCCGATGACCCCCTTCACCACAGGACTGGCGTTAAGGATAAGATGGGTAATGGAGAGGTCAGTCGACATCCGCGATCTCCGACAATATTTTTTCAGGAATGGGTATAGGACGCATGGTTTTCATGTCCACGCAGGCGATCTTTATCTCACCTTTACATAACAGCTGCGCATCTTCCACGCGCACCACCTCCTGATAAAAAGTCAGGCTGGCACGCCCTTTCCGGGACAGGCTTGCGGACACATCGAGTGCATCGTTGAAACGGGCCGGGTGATGGTAGCCCACATCCACCTGTCGAACTGCGAAGATGATCCCGTCTTGCTGCAACAATTGATCCTGCTCGAAACCCAAACTGCGCAGCCATTCGGTACGCGCCCGCTCCATGAATTTCAGATAGTTGGCATAGTAAACCACACCACCGGAATCGGTGTCTTCGTAATAGACCCGAACCGGCCAGATAAAACAGGGTTGACGGCTGTTCATGTCCATTGATTCTGTAATAGCGCCTGAGTTCCCTAAATCCGTATTATGTTCTGCATTCAGGGATCATGGTTTGAACAGATCCCCAGCGGAAGGCTCCTGCACCGGTGCGAGTCCGAAATGCAGAAAGGCCGCCTGGGTGGCAACCCGGCCCCGCGGGGTGCGCATAAGAAAGCCCTGCTGGATCAGGTAGGGTTCGAGCACATCCTCGATGGTCCCCTTCTCCTCGCCGATGGCCGCCGCCAGGTTGTCGACCCCGACCGGCCCGCCGTCGAATTTCTCGATCACCGCCAGCAGCAGGCGCCGGTCCATGCTGTCGAACCCGCTACCATCCACGTTCAGCATCTTCAGGGCCCGGTCGGCCATTTCCGCTGAGATGTGGCCATCCCCCTTGACCTGGGCGTAGTCGCGAATCCGCCGCAACAGGCGGTTGGCGATGCGCGGGGTGCCCCGGGAGCGTCGCGCCACCTCATCCGCGCCGGCAGGGTCGATGCCGATGTTGAGAATCCCGGCTGAGCGGCTGACGATCCGCGCCAGATCCTCCACGGAATAAAATTCCAGGCGTTGCACGATACCGAATCGATCACGCAATGGCGAGGTCAACAACCCGGCCCGGGTGGTGGCGCCCACCAGGGTGAAGGGGGGAAGATCCAGTTTGATCGAGCGGGCCGCAGGGCCCTCGCCGATCATGATGTCGAGCTGATAATCCTCCATCGCCGGATAGAGCACCTCCTCGACCACAGGGCTGAGGCGATGGATCTCATCGACGAACAGCACATCGTGAGGTTCCAGATTGGTCAGCAACGCCGCGAGATCTCCCGGCTTCTCCAGCACGGGGCCCGAGGTCTGACGCAGGTTGACCTCCATCTCGTTGGCGATGATATGCGCCAGGGTAGTTTTACCCAGGCCGGGGGGACCGAAGATCAACACATGGTCGAGGGCCTCGCCCCGGCCCCGGGCCGCGGGAATGAAGATCTCCATCTGCTCCCGCACCACCGCCTGGCCGACGTAGTCGCACAGACGCTTGGGGCGGATCGCCCGATCTACCGCCTCATCTTCACCGCCGGCCTCGGCGTTGATCAGTCTGGGTTCTTCAATCACTGCCTGTCCATCACGGCTTGACCGTCCCTTGCAGGGCCGCGCGTATCAGGGCCTCGCTCTCCATCCCCTCCACCTCCACCGCCTTGATCATGCGCTGTGCCTCCTGGGATTTGTAACCCAGCGCCACCAGGGCGGCGAGGGCATCCGAAGAAGCGGAAGGCGGCGGGGCCGAAACCCCACTGACAGGCGTAAGCACGACACCGGGGGTATCACCCAGCTTGGTCAACCGGTCGCGCATCTCTATGATCAGTCGTTCCGCGGTTTTACGCCCGATACCCGGTAATCGCACCAGGGTGGTTACATCATCGGTTTCCACACAGCGGGTAAATTCCTCGGCACTCATGCCTGAGAGGATCGCCAGGGCCATCTTCGCCCCCACTCCGCTAACCTTCAGTAGGCTGCGAAACAGACTGCGTTCGGTTTCGCTGCCAAAGGCGTAAAGCACATGGGCATCCTCACGCACGATCAGATGGGTGAGCAGACTCACGCTTTGTCCCACATCGGGAAGATTGAAAAAGGTCGATAAGGGTGCTTCCAGTTCATAACCCACGCCCTGGACATCAAGCAAAAGGTGGGGCGCCTGTTTCACCGCAATCTCTCCGCGCAGTCGACCGATCATTGCGCCCCCCGCTTCAGACCACCCCAGGATACCCCGCTCAGAGAACGGGTATGGGCATGACTCAGGGCCACCGCCAGGGCATCGGCGGCGTCCGCCTGGGGACGCTGACTCAAACCCAAGAGCATCTGAACCATGTGTTGGACCTGGGACTTCTCCGCCCTTCCGGTACCTACGATCGCCTGTTTGATGCTGCGGGGTGCGTACTCGGCCACCGCCAAACCGAGCGTCACCCCGGCACAGATCGCCGCACCCCGGGCCTGCCCCAGCTTGAGCGCGGACGAGGGATTCTTGGCTACGAAGACCTGTTCAATCGCCATGATTTCAGGTTGATACTCGGTAATGATCGCACTGAGTCTGGCATAGATCTGACCCAGTCTGGGGGGTAGCGCCTCGCCTTCCAGACGCACGACCCCATGGGCCAGATGGCGGGATCGTACCCCATCCGACTCGATGACCCCATAACCGGTCGCTCGGGATCCGGGATCGATACCGATGATCCTTATCATTCAACCCACTGCATCGAGAATCTCATCGGAAATCTCGGCATTGGTATAGACATCCTGAACATCATCCAGGTCTTCCAGCATGTCCACCATGCGCAGCAGTTTCTCCGCGTCGTTCGCTTCCAGAACCGCCTGGGTGGACGCCACGTAGGTCACTTCGTCGTTGGCGGGTTCCAGGCCGGCCTTGAGCAACTCATCCTTGACCTGGGTGAAGTCATCCGGGCTGGTCATCACATCGATGGAACCGTCATCCTGGCCGATCACGTCCTCGGCACCCGCTTCCAGGGCTACCTCCATGACCCGCTCCTCGTCCGTTCCCGGGGCGAAACTGATGATCCCCTGCTTGGTAAACAGATAGCTGACCGAACCGTCGGTACCCAGGTTGCCCCCCAGCTTACTGAACGCGTGACGCACTTCCGATGCGGTGCGGTTGCGGTTGTCGGTCATGCAGTCGACCATCACCGCCGTACCGCCGGGGCCATAGCCTTCGTAGCGGATTTCATCATAATTTTCACCATCGGTATCGCCGGAACCCCGCTTGATCGCGCGTTCGATCGTATCCTTCGGCATGTTGGCACCGAGCCCCTTGTCCACGGCCAGACGCAATCGGGGATTCGCGTTGATGTCGCCGCCTCCCATCCTGGCCGCCACGGTGATCTCGCGGATCAGCTTGGTCCAGATCTTTCCGCGCTTCTTGTCGACGGCGGCTTTTTTATGCTTGATATTGGCCCACTTACTGTGTCCTGCCATACAAACCTCTCAAAACAGACTATGCAAAAAACCCGGGCATTTTAGCATCCCCCCATGCACACAGAAACTCGGGATTTTTTACTCGGTTTCGTGCACACTTTGCGGCAGCGTAAAAATCGAGGCGCGTAGCCGCAGCGTTTTGCCTAACTCCCACAGTCTTAACAGGAAATACGAGTAGTGAAATGACCCGAACGGTCCAGGAGTGGATATCCCTGCTCACCGGGGAGACCCTGCCGGTGATGCGCCGCACTTTGACTCAGGTACGGGGTCTGCTCGATCAGAGCAGTGTCAATCACATTCGCCTGTCCGAGGTGATTGCCCGGGATCCCGGGTTCAGTCTGAACATCATCCGAAGACTCACCAGCCTGCCCACCCCACCCAGGGAGGAGATCTCCCGGATCTCCCTGGCGATCCCTTTGCTGGGCATGGACATGGTCGAACAGTCCGCTCGTACCCTGCCTTGCCTGGAAGACCGTCTCCAGGGCCCGCCCCGTCGGGGGCTCATCGAATACTACAGTCAAGCAGTCCACGCCGCGCGCTACGCACAGAGCATCGCCGAGTGGCGACGCGCGCCAGAGAGTAAGGATCTGTATACCGCAGCGCTGTTGCACAATCTGGCAGAGATGGCCCTGTGGTGTGCGGAACCGGACACCATGTTGAATCTCCACCGGCGTATCCTGAACGGGGACGATCGGGAGAATGTGGCCCGGGAAACCCTCGGCGCCACCTTTGAGGAGCTTAGTGTCCAGTTGAGCCGCAACTGGCGTCTGCCCACATCCATTGAACAGGCCCAGGGCATCTCCAACAGTTACCTGCCAGCACCTCTGACCGTCATGCTGGCATCCGCTATCGCCCGGGAATCCAGCCTCGGCTGGAACCGTCCAGGGACTCTGGAAAGCCTGGAATTACTGGCAGAGTTCCTGGAGATACCGGTACCCCGATCAACCGCCCTGATCCATCGACTGGCGGCTGAAACGGCCCGGGACCTGAGTATTCTGTCGGTGCCGCTACCCGCTTTTCATCTACTGCGTCTATCCTCAGAACCCTCGCAATCCGCCATCAAAGCGACACAACCGGCTAGCAAAAAGCCGGAGGCCCGGCCCGAGCCACGACGCCGCCCTGAACCCACTCCGCCCCCCTCCGCACCCCCACACAGCAATCCGTTGCAGGAGTTGATCCACGGCGCCTTGCATCGGATGGAAAATGATCTGGGGTTGAGCCGCGCCATGTTCGCCATGCTGACCCCGGACAAGGCCACACTGAAGGCCCGTCTGGTGGTTGAATCGGAACATCAACTGTCCCTGAAGAGTTTCGTGGTAAACATCAATAAACCCAACTTGTTCAGCCTATTGATGAAGAAACCACAGGCCATTTCCCTGAACAAAGGCAATGTTGAGAAATACCTGCCGATGATCTCCCCATCCGCGCAGGAGCAGATCAACACCTCTGGTTTCGTGTCCATGTCGATCTTTATAAAGAATAAACCGGTGGGTCTGTTCTACGCCGACAACGGTCTCAGCGGCCCGGGCGTCACCCGCCATCAGTTCGAAAATTTCAAGGTGATCTGCCAGGGCATCATGAAAAGCATTGCCTAGTGTAGTGTCCTATACTGCACTAGCGTCCTATCGTCTGTTTTGACGTAATTGTTCGAACACGCTGAACTCCCAGGGCCGCAACGCCAACATCAGACTACTACCCTGGCGGCTCGACAGGGGTAAACCGGCATCCTCGTCATGTAGCCGGTAAAATTCCCGGGTCACTTTCTTCAACTGACGAAGCAGTGCGATACGCGAGTTTTCCGACAATACACCGTTGATGAAGATGAGCGCCTCGTCCTTCTCCTGAAACTTGGCCGAAAGGAACTCCGGCTGGGCATATTGCTGAAAGAAATTCTGGATCGGCCCATTGGGACGCCAGTTGAATTGCTTGTCCACCGACAGTTTGAAACGGTTGAAAGGCAGCAGATCGATGATATGCAGGCGATCCAGCTTGGCCAGTAGCTGGATGAGTTCCGTCTCCGTCAGCCTGTACTCGGCCAATATTTCGTCGAACCGCCAATGGTTGAACGCGCAGATCGCCACCAGCAGCAATTTGGTGTTGCCTACCATCTCGCGTTCCTGATCCTCGCTCAACATGCTGATGCGTTCGCGCCCCTCGACCATCTTCTGCATCAGATCGGAGAGTTCCAGATCGACCAGTTCGCAAACCTTCTCCAGCCTTGAAATCGAAAAGCTCTTTTCGGCGAACAGGCGTTTAACGCTGTTCTCCGAGAGTTCCAGCGCAGCGGCCACCTCCCGGTAGGTCAGACCCTTTGCGCGCAATTCGTGTTTCAGGGTTTCGAGTAGCGTGGCCACCTGACTCATAGAGTCCTCCTTCCCACAAAAGCATCAATATACGGTACTTACAGCTCACAATAATAGTGCTTTTTGATTTTTAGTTTAACTATTCAAGACCCAAGGCTAGTGTTCCCCTATCTCCACCCCGGAGATCACAAGCACAATCTCAAAGGGAGTCTTGTTATGAACAGTCTCATGAAATCGCTGGGATACTGGGTCATGGGTGTTGCACTGGTAACCGGTCAAGGCGCATACGCCGCCGGCCTGATGACCCCCAAGTCAGGGAATCTTCCCAACCTGGAAATCCGCCAGCACCATGTCGAGGTAACCATCGAGGATGGTTACGCGGTCACCTCCGTGGAACAGGTTTTTCACAACCCAAACGACACCGAACTCGAGGCCATCTACTCGTTTCCCGTACCGGAAAAGGCCTCCGTCGGGGAGTTCACCTACTGGATCGACGGCAAACCGGTAACCGGAGAGGTCCTGGAGAAACAACGGGCGCGGGAGGTCTACCAGAAGGAGCGGGATCAGGGCCGGGAGGCCGCCCTGACCGAACAGGACGGTTACCGCACCTTCGACAGCCATGTCTACCCGGTCCGGCCTCAGCAGGATGTGAGGATTCGTCTCGTATACATCCAACCCGCCCACGTGGACAGCGGTATCGGCCGCTATGTCTACCCCCTGGAAGAGGGGGGCGTGGACGAGGAGCGGCTCGCCTTCTGGAACTACAATGACGCGGTGACGGAAGCCTTCAGCTTCGATCTCAAACTGCGTTCATCCTATCCGATCGATGAGATGCGCCTGCCCCAGCATCCCCAAGCCGTAGCCAGCGCCCTTTCACCTCAGGAGTGGACGGTCTCACTGAGCAATGGCCAGGCTACTGAGGAACAGGGCGCGTCCCACACCCCATCCACGGTCATCCAGAAACTCGACAAGGACATCATGGTCTACTGGCGGCACCAGCAGGGACTGCCGGGCAGCGTCGATATGGTGACCCACAAGGAACCCGGCAAGGATCGTGGCACCTTCATGCTGACGGTGACACCGGGGGATGACCTTGCCAGCATCAATGAGGGGCGTGACTGGGTGTTCGTCCTGGATCTCTCCGGTTCCATGCAGGGCAAGTATCAGAGCCTGGTGGAAGGGGTGCGCAAAGGTCTCTCGTCGCTCTCGGACAGAGACCGGTTCAAGGTCGTGTTGTTCAACGACAGAGCCCGGGATCTCAGCTCCGGATACCTGCAGGCCACGGCCGAAAACACAAGGCAGATGATCGACACACTCGAGCGGACCCAGCCCTCGGGTAGCACCAACCTCTACGCAGGACTCGAGCTGGGTATCAGAGGGCTCGATTCCGACCGCTCCAGTGCCCTGGTACTGGTCACCGACGGGGTTGCCAACGTGGGCCATACGGAGAAACGCCAGTTTCTCACCCTGCTGGAACGCTACGATGTCAGGCTGTTTACCTTCGTCATGGGCAACAGCGCCAACCGTCCGCTTTTGGAAGGCATGGTCAAAGTCTCCAACGGCTTCGCCATCAACGTCTCCAACAGCGATGACATCGTCGGCCAGTTGATGCTGGCTACCAGCAAGCTCACCCATGAAGCGTTGCATGATATCGATGTGAAGATCAGCGGCGTAAAGGTTAAGGATCTGACCCCGGAGCGGATCGGTTCACTCTACCGCGGCCAGCAGTTGATCCTGTTCGGCCACTACTGGGGGGATGGCACCGCAGATGTGCGTATCCGCGGCAAAGTATCCGGTCAGCCGACCGAATACAGCACCCGGTTTGCATTCCCGAACCAGAGCACACGCAATCCGGAAATCGAACGCCTGTGGGCCTTCGCCACCATCGAAGACCTGCAGAATCGGATCGACTACCTGGGAGAAGACGCCGACAGCCGCCAGGCCATCATAGATCTGGCCAAGGAGTACAGCCTGGTCACCGACTACACCTCGATGACGGTGCTGCGCGAGGAACAGTATCAGCATTATGGTATTGATCGACGTAATCAGGCCCGTGTCGCGATGGAACAGAACGCCCGGCAGCAACGCAGCGCCGCTCCGGTGGTCAACAACCGGGTGGATCAACAACAACCCATGACCAGCAAACCCCGCGCCTACCCCTCATCCGGGCATAGCAGTGGCGGTGGCGCGCTCGGCCCCTGGCTACTGCTTCTGCTGTTTCCTCTGTGGAAGGCCGGCAAGGCTCAGCGCAAGCTTTGATCCCATTCTCACCGACATCGGCCAGGCGTCTGCCTGGCCGTATCCGGAGTCGCATCATGAAGCTGCCCAAACTGACCCTCTCACTGATTCTGTTGATGACAGGCCTGATGTTGGTGCCGCAATACCACGATCTGCTCTATTTCGAGCAAAACTCTGTGCTCAGCGGATCCTGGTGGCGTCTGCTCAGCGGCCATTTCATCCATACCGATTGGGAACACTGGTTCTGGAATACCGCGGCGTTCGCAGTACTCGGCAGTTACCTGGAACAGAAATCGAGCACCCTGATGGTGGCCGGACTGCTTGTAGGAATAGTGAGTGTCGACATCCTGCTGTTGTCGGATCTGACCCAGATCAGTCGCTACTGCGGACTTTCCGGTGTACTCAACACCCTTCTGGTGCTTGCGCTCTACCGATATTGGAAACAGACCCGCTCCGGCTGGGTGATCGTGGCCGGGTCGATCTGTCTGGCCAAATTAACCCTGGAGTTGCTGACCGGAACCTCTTTGTTAACCCATATTGCATGGCCCCCCTTTCCTCCCGCGCATCTGGCGGGAACACTGGCCGGGGTGTTATTGATCCTATCTCAAAAGTATCAGGACGATAGACGTATCATCCCTGCATAGCCAGATACACCCCGAGTATCGATAACTCAAGTTTCGGAGTTCTGAGTACTATTCGGGGCCGTTTGGGTGGACTCGACTGTTGGTGACAGAAAGAGTGCGATATATTAGCCTGGTTAATAAACCGGAGGCCATGGCGTGGCACTGACGGAAATAAAAACCAAGATCAGGAGAAATAAGGATCGATTTCTTCCATTCTCTCCTATTCTCGAATTATTGACGGTTGTATTAATTCTGGAGATCCTGCTTCTGCTGGCGCTACCAAATGTTAAAACCGCCATCCTAAAAACAACCTTTTCCGAAATCCTGACCATCCAGAAAATCGGCCGCATCGAAGTACAGGAATATTACGCAGTTACCGGAAAGTGGCCGTCAAGCAAAAGGACAGAAATTCCGGTGTATGGTGATTCAGGATATGGTCAGGAGATTAATCATGGCGTAGCAAGCTATATCCTGCCGGATCCCATGAGAAGAAAACTCTCCGGTGACCGGATATCGTTTTACCCAAAAGTCCTGGGAGACGATGGCACGATTTTTCATTGGTATTGCGGGTATGCGAACATAGCAAATACTCCTGACATTACCCCATATAATAAAACAGATATTCCCGAAGAGTATTTGTTGCACAACTGTAAAAAAACTCACGATTCACCGGGAAAACCATGACAAAACCAAGCAGATTGGATCAATATTGGATATTAGGGAATGCTTTTACTGAGCTGGCCTGTTTTATGGAAAGCGGGCTTTCCGCGAAACAATCCTTGGACTTATTGTATCGAAACGAACGCTCAGGAAAAACCAGACGGTTGCTCGAAAAACTGGCGCACCAAATGGAACGGAATCCCACATTCTCCGACACTCTAAAGGCAAGTATGCCCAGGATACCTGAGACTATTATTACAGTCATCGAATACTATGAACGCGATGACCGGTTAGGTCTCGGGTTGAGAAAGGTCGGTGAATACATAACAGATATCAAAAGTCTCAGTGATCTGTATATTCCTTATGGCTCTCTGGTGTATTCGGCATTTCTTGGGTTAGCGGCTCTGATTGTCCTGACAATCATGATGATCTTTGTCGTACCTCAATACGAATCCCTGTATCAAGAGTTTGGAACACCCCTGCCTGCCACAACCCAGAGCATCATTCACTATTCGCATCTATTTTTATCGTACGGGTGGATGGCAATTATCATGGGAATTGCGCTTATCTATATTGCAAGAAATTTTCATTTCAACACGAGGATTCCGGGGTTGTTTATACATGCAACCAGTCGCCTTCTACCTGGGCTCGCCCATAAGGCACGAATGCGCCATGATGTGCGTTTATTGCATACCATGCGTCTATTGAACCACCTTCCTCAACCTTGGGTACCCGTTCTGACTCTCCTTGAATCGTTGACACACTCAGGGTATGTTCGCGATCTTCTATTTCAGGCCAGGAACAAATGGACGAGCAGCAAAGACCTCTTGCCCGTTCTGACGGATACAACGCTGTTTTCAGAAAAGACGCTAGCTTTGGCCGGGCAATGCAATGTTGCCAAGGTACCGGATGAACTATTACAAGAACTGGCTACTCAGTATCACGGCAAGTTGCCATCGGGGGCTTTGGGTCCGAGTTGGATCAAACCCCTTCTGACGCTTCTGATGGCATTGCTGATTGGTTACATCGCCGTTGCAATGTATCTGCCTCTCTTTCAAATAGGCTCTATGATTTGATTCGGATGCCCTGATGACAAAAGGATTCGTGTTTCTGGAATTATTGTACGTAATCGTCATTATTGGCATTTTGTCCGCCATTGCCATTCCGGCATATCAGGACTATATCTATCGACTCAACATTGCCGAAGGCTTGGTGGTTATTCAGCCTGTTCAACAATATATCGAGGAGTATTATGCCCACACCGGTCGGTTTCCGGATACCCTCGAAAACGAAGACAGCACCTTACCAAACCATTTCGCAACAAAAAGGCTGGTCGATATAAATATCGTTCAGGGAGCAATTCAAATGCGTTATCGGGGATCCGCTATCGGAAAACAATCACCCGCCTATTTGACCTTGCGGCCAGTAGTCGACGTGACACAGTACTCCCGTCCCATAAGATGGTTATGTGGCAACAAGCAGGAAGTATCGCCCGATCTTGTTGTAATTGGAGAAAATATGACAGACCTGGATAATCGCCACCTTCCTGCGGAGTGCAGAAATTGAGATCAGGATTCGTAAGATATCAACAACAGGGATTTACTCTGCTGGAGCTGGTGAGCGTCGTTGCCATTATTGGGATTCTGGCGGCTTCGGCCATACCGCCCTATCAACGTTATGTAAAGCGTGAAAAACTCTCTGAAGCCTTCCTGTTAACAGACTCAGTTCGTGAGGCAGTAGTGGATTTCTATGTACATACCGGCAGGATGCCCCGTGACAACACCGAGGCAGGGCTGATTGAAGCCAATAAGCTCACGGGTAATTATGTCACTTCGATTCAGGTCGAAGACGGCGCGATTCACATCACTTCTGACCTCGGAGAGTGTCCTGAAATATCTCCTGAAATATTAACACTCAGACCTGAGCTACAGGAGTTACAAACCATGGCGCCTGTGCTCGGCTGGAGTTGCGGATACGCCAACCCCGTGGAAGGCATGCAACTCATTGGGCAAGACCGAACCACGATCGATCCTGAACTGTTACCGGTCATTTGCAGGAATTCAATCCAATGATTCAAGACAATCTATCATGAAAAATCAACAACGTGCATTCACCCTGATTGAAATGATGATCGTGGTGGCCATGATCGGCATCATGGCCACCATGGCGCTACCCACTTATCATGATCGCGTTATCCGAACTCAGATCGAAGAGGCGCTTGCCTTATCGGACATTGCAAAGCAAGCCATCTCTGAATACTTTGAACGAACTCGAAGATTCCCCCGTGACAACCGCCAAGCCATGATCCCGCCCTCCGATAAACTGATCGGAAATTTTGTCAAAGGGATTCGTATACAGGATGGCGCGATTCATGTGACTCTGGGAAATCGCGTCAATGCCCACGTGAATAGCAAGGTGATCACACTGCGTCCCGCTATGGTTGACGGCAGTCCACAAAGTCCCATCTCATGGCTTTGCGGGTACGCCCAGCCGGTTAGCGGCATGACAGGAGTGGGCAGCAATAAGACGTCGGTCCCTGAAAACTACCTGCCTTTTCCCTGCCGGCATTGGCGATCCTGACATGGCGGGTTAATGTGTGTCCGATTTGAACACCTAAAACGGCGTACAGGCGCATGCGTCGCAACCACCCGACACCGCATTGCCCGCACTGTCTGCAACCGAGCCAATACTGATATCCGCGCCGCCGGAGGGTACACACGAACGTGCAACCGTAGCGCAACATAGTGCATCTGAGGTAGAGCCCTTATCCGATTTCTTCCGGTTCCCAGAGGCTTGCTCCCCAGCCTTATGTTCACTCAAATATCGAGCCGATTCCTTGCAAAGTTCGAATCGCTGAAAGATCGTTCTCCAGGACCCCAACCCATTATGAATGCTCTCCTGTTTCACGAATTCTGAACACGACATTTCGCCGGTCATTTTTCGATGCGCGCAGCAGAAACCCTTGTGTGGAGATATATACCGCTGGTATCCACTAATTGCGATTACTACAGGATGCCATCGTCCCATATTTACCACGCTATCTCCTGTCCAATCCTGTATTGGATTTAAATCCTGAATAAAGCCATCCCGGGTTCGTCTACCATTTGGCGTTCAATTGGTTAAAGTATTACACTACCAGAACTGATCCGCATAATAGGAATCTCATCAAGGATTTAGATTCTTCCCGCTATGTTCAAACACTTACCACACTGTACCCCATTGATCGTGCTTTCCGTTCTGCTTGCGGCCTTCACAATGACTTCTCAAGGCGCGGAGAACCTCTTTGAAACACAAACCTGTGATTCTCCGCCTGAAATCCGTTATTCGGCGGACACCATGCAGCGCAAACTGGCGCGGCATCAGATCCTCACTGAAGAGGCCCTGAGCCTGCGCGCCGAGTCCTTGACCTTTCTCGCACATCTCAAAGAGAAACAACGGGACAAAGAGCCACTACTGGGTTCGGATATCCGTTTGCTCAGCGAAGGCGCGGCGCAACTGGTAAGACTCCGCAGACAGCTCTGGGAGGTAGCCACCGCACACGAATGCTGGCTTGATCAACCGATACCCGAGGATCCCCGTCAGGCCCGGATTCAGGCGTTGGGCATCAGCATGTCCCTGGCGGCGGCATTGACGCTGTACGATAACTATCTCACTGCCGTGGCGCTGTACCGGGACAACGATTTTCTACGCAATCACCTCAACGAGGGTGACTCCGGTTTTCAGGTGCCCAGGGACGAACTGCGCCGGGTGGCTACTTCCTATGCCTCGGAGATCAATCGCTCCCGGGTACGCCGGGGATTGGTCTGGTATGAGGCTCACGCCACCGATCTGGCCGAATCCGAGGATGACGCGGAGCGTTATCTCGCGAATCTGGTGGATCAAAGCCCCTCCTATGCCATGGTACGACGCTTTCATCCCCTGCAGTATGCCGGCCGCGTACTCGATCTGATCGGCACGGTCTCCGCGGATACCCTGCACGAACTGAAAAACCAGGGGGTGAACTACTCTAGTATGCTGTTTGGCAACATGGTCGGCCTGGTGGAGTCACGCCGGGGTAAGCTGGATAACCGCCCCCCTTTGGTCGAACGAATCACTGCCTCACTTCAGGCGGGGGATGTGTTGCTGGAGAAGACCCCTTTTCGGCTGACTGATTCGTTCATTCCCGGTCATTGGGGACATGCCGCGGTGTGGATCGGCACCGAGGCGGAACTGCGTGACCTGGGCTTATGGGAGCATCCGCTGGTGGTGGCGCATCAGCGTGAGATCCAACATGGACGCGGGGTGGTCGAGGCCCTGCGCTCCGGAGTGGAGATGAATACCCTGGAGCATTTCATGAATGTGGACGACCTCGCGGTTTTGCGTCATCGCTCACAAGACCGCACCGCCCGTCGCGAGGTGATCCTGCAGACCCTGCGACAGGTAGGCAAGGCCTACGATTTCAATTTCGACACCCAGAGCGCCAACCGGATCGTCTGTTCAGAACTGGTCTATCACGCCTACGGTGATGTAGCCTGGCCCACCAAGCGCACTCTGGGGCGGGTGGTGGTGAGCCCTGACAATATTGCCCAGGAGGCGACCGGAGACGGCCCTTTCACCGTGGCGATGCTATTTCATGATGGCACAGAGGTCACTCAGGCGACCCAGGCCCGACTGAGCGAGTTGATCGAACCCAAGGTGGTGATGCTGGCACATAGTGGAGACGCGGGGTCCATCGCGCCCTAGTGTAGTGTCTCATACTAGACCACACCGGCGTACCTTGACCTAAATCATTGCTTAATATGGTCCGGTTGTTAGTGTACCCCGTCATAGATTCTGTAACATTCAGAGCCCCAAGAGGAAAACGTGCCCCAGCAAATCAGCTACCAGATCGACAACAATCTCTACTTGAGTATTACTGACCGTTGTACCCTGGAATGCGCTTTCTGCCCGAAAACTCTGGGCGACATGACAGTCAAGGGTTATGACCTCAGCTTCGATCACCGTCCCACGGCAGAGGAAATCATTGCTTCCATTGACGATCCGAGCCGCTACGACGAGGTGGTGTTCTGCGGCTATGGGGAGCCGACAATGCGCCTGAATGTGTTGCTGGAGGTCGCCCGCCATGTCAAGAAACTGGGCGGACGGGTACGGGTCAACACCGACGGTCTGTCCAATCTGGTCCACAAGCACGACACCCTGCCGGAACTCGGCGAGTGCGTCGACGCCCTCTCGGTCTCCCTGAACGGACAGAATACAGAAGTCTACGACCGTCATTGTCGTCCTAATCTACCCGGATCCTATGAGGCGATGCTGGATTTCCTAGCCCGTGCGCCTGAGTTCATCGCCGATGTCACCGCCACTGCCATCGATGGTCTCGAGGGGGTGGATATCCCAGCCTGCGAGGCCATCGCGAAACGTCTGGGGGTGAAATTCCGTCGCCGCATGCTGAACCAGGTGGGTTGATATTATCCATGACGACGCTGGCGGAACAGGTCCCTACTTTTGGGCAATATCTACTCAACCGCTATGGAGAGCGGGTACACAAGATCGCTCTGGACAGCGCGTTTACCTGCCCCAACCGGGATGGCACCAAGGGACAGGGGGGGTGCACCTTCTGCAATAATGTCACCTTCAGTCCCAACGGCCGGCAACCGAAACCGGTCCAGGAGCAGATCGAGTCCGGGCGTCAGGTAATCCGCAAACGCACTGGGGCTCTGAAATATCTGGCCTATTTCCAGGCCTACACCAACACCTACGACCGCATTGAACGACTCGAACGGCTCTATTCGGAGGCTCTGGCCGAACCCGACGTGATCGGATTATCGATCGGCACCCGGCCGGATTGCGTGCCCGACCCTGTGTTGGACCTACTGGCCGGCTACCAGGATGAGGGACACGAGGTATGGCTGGAGCTGGGTCTGCAGTCCGCTTTCGACAAGACCCTGGAGCGGATCAATCGTGGGCACGGCCTTGCGGAGTACCGGGATGCCATCGTCCGGGCAAGAGGTCGCGGGCTGAAGGTCTGTACCCATTTGATCGCCGGGCTGCCCGGAGAGACCGCTCACCACTGCTCGGAGTCCCTCTCCCGGGTGCTGGAGCTGGGAACCGATGGCCTGAAACTGCACCCCTTGCATGTGGTTAAGGGTACCCGCCTGGCCAATACCTGGCGCAGCGCTGACTACCAACCCCTGAGCCTGCGAGATTATGTCCGGATCGCGGCGGACCTGGTGGAGCAGACCCCTGACCCCATTGTCTGGCATCGACTGACCGGCACCGCCTCGCCCTCCCTGTTGCTGGCGCCCCTGTGGTGTGCGGAAAAATGGCGGGTACTCAATGGGATCACCCGGGAGTTGCAACAGCGTCGGAGCCCATCCCGACATGTTGCGTGAATCATGAGTATGCCCATGGAACTGGTATGTCCGGCAGGCAACCTGCCCTCCCTCAAGGCTGCCGTCGAT
This sequence comes from Candidatus Thiodiazotropha sp., assembly GCA_037384565.1. Lineage (GTDB taxonomy): Bacteria > Pseudomonadota > Gammaproteobacteria > Chromatiales > Chromatiaceae > Thiodiazotropha. The sequence goes on along the minus strand of JARRNW010000008.1, from coordinate 4,177 downwards.
CAAGGCGCGGACGCGGTCTATTTCGGCCTGCAGAATGACACCAACGCACGCCACTTCCCGGGCCTGAATTTCAACCTGAAGCGGGCCAAAGAGGGCATCCTGTATGCCCGAAGCCGGGGAAAACGGGTATTCATGGCCCTCAACACCTATCCCCAACCCCACAACTGGGATCGCTGGCAGGAGGCGGTGGACACCGCCGCGGCGCTTTCCGTGGACGCATTGATCTGTGCTGATATCGGCATTCTCGACTATGCCCACCGCACCCATCCGCAGCTACCCCTGCACCTCTCGGTGCAGGCCTCGAGCACCAACTACGAGGCGCTGAGCTTCTATGCCGAAGCCTTCGGCATCCGCCGCGCGGTACTGCCCCGGGTGCTCTCCCTAAGCCAGGTAGAGCAGGTAATCGAACGCTCACCGGTTGAGATCGAGATCTTCGGTTTCGGCAGCCTCTGTGTCATGGTGGAGGGACGCTGTATCCTCTCCTCCTACGTCACCGGGGAGTCCCCCAACACCCATGGAGCCTGCTCCCCCGCGCCTTATGTGGCGTATCGGGAAACCCCCGAGGGACTGGAATCCCGCCTCAACGGCTTGCTCACTGATCGCTACAGACGTGGCGAACAGGCGGGATATCCGACCATCTGCAAGGGCCGCTTCCAGGTCGGCGAGCATACCTACTACGCCATCGAGGAACCGACCTCGCTAAATACCCTGGAACTCCTGCCGCAGCTCCAGCGCGCCGGCGTCAAGGCGATCAAGATCGAGGGACGCCAGCGCTCTCCAGCCTACGTTGCGCAGGTCACCCGGGTATGGCGCGCCGCCCTGGACGCCTGCCAGCGGGACCCGGACAACTACCAGGCCCAGGCCAGTTGGAACCAATCCCTCGACCAGGTCTCCGAAGGCGCCAGCACCACGCTGGGTCCCTACTATCGCCCCTGGCAGTGAATACGCCCATGCACCCTATTCCGAAACTCTCCCTCGGCCCGGTCCTCTTTTACTGGTCCCGAGATGACCTGTTTGAGTTCTATGAACAGGCGGCGCAGTTGCCGGTGGATATCATCTACCTGGGCGAGACCGTCTGTTCCAAACGCCGCAGCCTGAAGACCCAGGACTGGATCGACCTGGCGACCCGCTTGAGCCGGGATAGCGATAAGCAGATCGTGCTCTCCACCCTGGCGCTGCTGGAGGCCGAATCCGACCTGATGACCCTGCGCAGGTTGTGTGACAACGGACAATTCCTGATCGAGGCCAACGATATCGGAGCGGTACAGATCCTGAGCAAAAAGGGGCTGCCCTTCACCACCGGTCCGAGCGTCAACATCTACAACCCCAAAACCCTGGAATTTCTCGCCAACCGGGGCCTGATCCGTTGGGTGATGCCCCTGGAACTTGGACAGCAGACCCTGACCCAGATGCAGCAACAGAGGCCCGCCGGGGTTGAGACCGAGGTCTTCTGTTACGGGCGTATGCCCCTGACCCTGTCGGCACGCTGTTTTACCGCCCGTTCCTACAACCTGCCCAAGGATGACTGCGAATACAAGTGCATTGACCATCCCGATGGTCGGCTGATCTCCACCCAGGATGGGGAAGCCTTTCTCGCCCTCAACGGCATTCAGACCGTATCGGCCAGGACCTGCAACCTGTTGCCGGAGATGGACACACTGATCGACCAGCGCATTGATGTATTAAGGATCAGCCCGCAATCACGCTTTACCGAGCGGATCGTCGATGCCTTCGATACCGCCCGATCTGGACAAAAACCCGCGGACATTCAATCATATATACCGTTAGGCGCATGCAATGGCTACTGGAATGAGACAAGCGGGCAGGCACGCTGCGGCCAAACCTGACCTATTTGGTTGCCGGGCTAATAACAGTAGAATCCCTCAAACCGGTAAACGAATCGCGTCATCTCGTCATTCCTGCCTCCCAGAGCGTGACCGAAACAGGACGTTCAGCGAACGAATACGAGATGCAACCGACGGCATGACGCGCTTGGTATGATTCGACCGAAATCCATGCTCGATGCCCAGGTTTTGTTCATGCTTAGACTCAAACACCACGGACTCACTACTCCGGCCCTCATCCTCTCCACGGCCCTTTGTTCCGCCTCGAATCTCTACGCGGAAACCACGCCTATCACCCTTTCAGAAAACTACTTTTACGACGACCTTCCGGTTGTACTTTCGGTCTCGAGACTTTCCCAATCCCAGCAGGATACTCCCAGCGCGATCACCGTCATCGATCGGAAAATGATCGAGGCCAGTGCTGCTTTGAATATCCCGGACCTGCTGCGCCTGGTCCCTGGGTTCGTGGTGGGTTTCTATTCCGGTACCCGCGCAACCGTGACCTACCACGGGCATGCCGATGAGTATGCGAGAGACATGCAGGTGCTGATCGACGGCCGTTCTATCTACGACCCGGTCTACGGCGGAATACCCTGGACCGAAATCTCCCTCAGCATGGACGAGATCCTGCGTATCGAAGTCATCCGTGGCCCCAATGCCGCCGCCTATGGCTCGAACTCCTACGCCGGAGTCATCAACATTGTGACCAACCACGCGGAAGATATGCCGGGAAGCCGGATTTCAACTACCATCGGCTATGAACAGACCCGCTATGTGGAGGCGGCTCACTCCGCACGACAAGGTAAATTGGATTTCCGCATCGCTACCAGTTACCGGGAGGATGGTGGTTTTGACAACCGCGACGATACCACGGAAGTCAAATGGCTCAAGTGGGACAGCGACTACCATATCGACGAAGACAACAGGGTTCGAACGACCTTCGGCGTGGTATCCGGCGATTACCAGGAAGGACACGACACCATACTCCAGAATAACCGTCAGCTCGATACCGATTACAACTACCAGTCCATCGAGTGGAATCACCTGCTCAATCCGAACAACACGGTCCGAGTGCACTTCTATCACAACTACTACGCAATCGAAGACACCACCTACCTTCCCACCCTATCGGAGCAGATCATGACCGACAGCCGTCTGCAGGACATACCGGAATCGATGCGACTGGACGCCTTTGCCATGTCGATTTCCGATGGACGTTATGATTTCACTTCACTACTCGATGCCTTGCATCTCAGTGATGAGCCCTTTGCATTCGCCTGGATTGGGTTGAAATCCCATCGATACGACCTGGAGGTTGAAAACACCCTGGAGCCCATGGATGAACTGCGGCTTGCCTGGGGAATCGGGGCACGTCAGGACCGTGGCGAGAGCACCTGGCTGTTTCAGTCTGACGATGCCATTTCCCGGGACCTGTTCCGTCTGTTCCTCAACGGCGAATGGTATGCCACACAACAGACCGTGGTGAATATGGGCGCCATGCTGGAGAAGTTTGAGGGCAAGAAAAGGGTCCTCTCCCCACGCCTCGGCATCAACTATCACCTGAACACCACCGATACGATCCGGGTCAGTGGCTCCAGGGCCTATCGGATGCCGACAATCTACGAAGACAACGTCAATCTGGCGCTTTACCTGGGCTCTGACGAAGACCCCCTGAAGACCTGGACCTATTCCGGCGAGGACCTGGATCCGCAACGCATCGACCGGGTGGAACTCGGCTACTTCGGCCAGTTCATCGATTTGGGCCTCAACTATGATGTGTGTCTGTTCCACGAACGCTACACGAACATCATCGATAGTTACCGTAATTTCGACCACCTGGATCCGGACCGGGGCATCACCGACCCAATTGATCTGGCGATCCTATACGGTTGGCTCGATTCGTTCCAACAAGGTGCGTTCACATACACCAATTTCGGCATCGTTGAAATCGACGGAATTGAGTTCGAGCTGAATTACCGCGCGACCCAACGGGATCTGCTGTACCTCGGTTTCAGTTATCTGAATATCCACGGGAATGAAATCAAGAGGATCAAGGAAGGTGTTCCCAGCTACCGTGAGAATGCGGACGTTAAAATACCCAAACGAACCTTCAGTCTATTGGCCAGTCATCGATTTGATGAAGATGTCACGCTCAGCGCCGCCTACTACTTCACCGATGAACTGGAATGGCCAGGTGAAGGGGATGCGGTACCTAACTACAGTCGTTTCGATATCAAAGTAAACAAGCATATCCATCTCAACCAGTCGAAGCTCGACCTGTCACTGATTTATCAAAATCTGCACAACAAAAACTACGACTTCTATCACGACAA
>JARRNW010000007.1:0-30480 GCA_037384565.1 Candidatus Thiodiazotropha sp. | reverse complement strand
GCCTTGATCAATGAGCCGCAGATCCTGATCGCGGACGAACCCACCGCCAACCTCGATAGCCGGCTGTCAGCGGAATTCATGGGGCTGATGGCGGATCTGCGCGAGTCCGGAAAGACCGTAGTGGTCGCCAGTCACGATCCCGAGGTGTTCGATTCCCCGGTGGTGGATGCGATCATGCAGATGCATGATGGCAGCATCCAGGGGGTACACTAGTCGATGCTGCTTAATCCCGCCATCCTGGCCCTATTGCTGGTCTCACTGGTCGACACTCTGATGGTGTTGCTAGCGTCCGTGTTTGCCGTCCAGGTGTTGCGGCACTGGGACATCGACAGCGGCAGTGAGCGCCAGTTGCATCTGGAACGGCGTACCTATCTGATTTCCACCCTGCTAATCTGGGCCTTTGCCTTCGAACTGTTGTCCCTATTACTGTTCATCTACAATGCGGAGTCCCTGTCCGGACAGTTTGTCGGTGCCATGTGCGCCACCGGGGTGTTGAATGTGAACGGCTGGGGTTGGCCGACCCTGTTTCTGAAGATCGGGGTGTACTTTTTCGGCGCCCTCTGGCTGACCCTCAACTACCTCGATAATCGCGGATACGACTATCCACTGATTCGCTATAAATACGCCATACTGGCGTATTTTCTCGGTATGGATCCCCAGGTGATCACCTCCTGCTGTGGCACCTTGTTCTCCGCCGATGCCGAAGGGGTGGCCGCGGAGGTGTCCGGGCTGGCGCCGGATCGTGCGCTGATCCTGTTGCTTCTATCCGCTGTCATGTTATTCAGCAGCGGACTCTGGGTGATGCTGAGGGGGCGTAGAGGCTGGTTGCTCTCACTGTCCGGAATCCTGGCATTTATCGTCGCCCTGGTGGGCGTCGTCTCTTTTCTGGCGCTGTATATCTACGAACACCCGCACCACCACTGTCCTTTCTGCATCCTCAAGTCGGGCTATGACTATATTGGCTATCTGCTCTATCTGCCCCTGTTTCTGGGGGCCGCACTGGCATTGAGTGCCGGTGTGGTCACGCCCTGGCGGGAGCTGCCGAGCTTGCGGCCGACGGTGCTGCGCATCGTGCCTCGAATGGGGGGATTGGCGCTGCTGTTTTTTCTTCTGTTTTATCTGCTTTCAGTAGTCGTGGTATGGCGTTCGAGTCTCACTATGGAGGGGGTCTGGTGGTAGTACGCCGCGTATTGGGGTTGTTGATCCTGGGGTGGCTGACCCTGTTGTCAGGGTGCGGTGGTTCTGACTCCGCTGGCCTGGTGAAAGGGGAGGCGACCCCCCGGTTTGAGCTGCAACGCCTGGATGGCGAGGTGATGCATTTTCCTGAGGATTTCGCCGGTCAGGTCGTGGTGATCCGATTCTGGGCGGACTGGTGCCCTTTTTGTGAGGGTGAAATGAAGGCGATCGAACCGGTGTATCGGAAATACCGGGACCGGGGATTGCGGATACTTGCGCTGAATGTCCGGCAGGATCGCGACACGGCAGCGGCGTTTATCGACAAGCTGGGGATCAGTTACGACGCCTTGCTCGATCAGGAGGGCGCTGTGGCGAGGGCCTATGGGGTCATTGGCCTGCCCACTACCTTCATACTGGATCGGCAAGGGCATCTGGCTACGCGGATTCTGGGAGAGTCCTCCGCGGAGTTGTTCGAACAAATCGTAAGTGACCGGCTTTGAATGAGATCAGTCTCGGTATCGCCTTTTCCACGGGGCTGTTCGGCAGTTTTCACTGTTTGGGTATGTGCGGTGGTATCAATGGTGGCTATTTCATTCATGCCCGTCCGCGAGATCGCCTCAAGTCCATCCTCGCGTTTCACACGACCCGGGTGGTGATCTACACCCTGCTTGGTATCAGTGGCGCGGCACTCGGGCATGTGCTGGTGCAAAGCGGTTTCATCGGCAAGGGGCAGGGGATTCTGATGATTCTCGCGGGGGTACTGGTGGTACTGCTGGGGCTGCAGATGCTGGGTGTCTTGCGCAGGATGAATATCCAACAGGCACAGAGTCCGGTTGAAATCCCGCTCCTGTCGTTATCCCAGCGGCTGCCTCGGGGAACGGCAATCGTGGCGGGGGCGTTTAACGGGCTGGTGCCATGCAGTCTGGTATTTTCGGTCGCGCTCAAGGCAGCGGCTACAGCCGACCCCTGGCGTGCCGGATGGTTGATGTTGAGCTTTGGTGCGGGAACCCTGCCGTCGATGATGACAGTGTCATTTCTAGGCGCCTGGATCGGAGCCAGCCTGCGGGGTTGGTTGAACCGGGCAGCGGGTGTTGGGGTGGTGCTGCTGGGGCTATGGACGCTTTATGAAGGGTTGATTTTTTACGATGTTATGCGGGGGTTGGCGGATTGGTGATTTTGTTAATTTTTAATTTTGAGTTTTGAATTTTGAATTGAGGGGGAAAAACCGTGAGCGTAGCGAACACCACAATTCAAAATTTAGAATTCAAAATTCAAAAGGCTTTCACGCAATCTGGCGATTACCGCAGTCAGATAGCATGCATTTATCGTGGTAAATAACAGGAGAAAAACACTATGTGTGATGATCATAAAATGGATCGCAGAAAGATGCTGAAAGTACTCTCGGCCGCGGGTTTGGCCGGAGTCTCGGGTAGTGCCCTGGCTGGTCCCGGCATCGGGGCAATGGTTCCGGGCAAGGGCTGGGTGAAGTCCACCGGGGCCGCCTGCGAGGGTGACGGTACCCCGTTACAGTTCATCCCCAAGACCGCACCGGACGACAAACCCCTGGAAAACGAGCTGGAAAAGTATCCCGCCTGTCCCTACTGCGGCATGGATCGCACGAAATGGCATCACAGCCGTCACCTGGTTCACTATGATGACGGCCTGGTGGACGGGACCTGCTCCATTCACTGTATGGCAATCAGCCTTTCATTGAATCTCGATCGGGGTCCCAAGGCGATCTACGCGGCGGACTTCGGTTCCAGTGAGGCGATCAAGCCGCTGGTGAATGTGGACGAGGCCCACTACCTGATGGGTTCGAAACTCAAGGGCACCATGACCGCGCACAGCAAGATGGCATTTGCCTCGGAAGCGGCTGCAAAGCAGGCCATGGCGGAACAAGGTGGTGAACTGGTGAATTTCGATACGGCTCTGAGTGACGCTTACCTGGGTATGGCGAAGGACACCATGATGATCCGCAAGAAACGCCTCGAGCGACGTCAGCATATGATGGAAAAGATGAAACAGAAGCAGGGATGAGAATCGAGCCATCCAGCGGGCGAAGGCTCGCTGGATGCGACTGACCGAAGAGGAAAGCGCGATGAAGATACGCCTGAATGCCCTGTTGAAGAAGCGATTGAGCCGGTTGCTGATGCTGTGTTCGTTGTTGACAGCCCCTGTGTTCGGGGAACCCGTGGATCTTCCATCCCCCGGACCTAAGGATACCTGTCCGGTGTGTGGCATGTTTGTGGCGAAATATCCGGAATGGGTAGCGACGGTACGCTACAAAGACGGTCATGCACACCACTTCGACGGCGCCAAGGACCTGTTTAAATACCTGCTGGATCTGGGCAAGTGGGCCCCCGACCATCAGTTGAGTGAGATTGAAACCATCGGGGTGACCGAATATTACAGTTTGCAGAAAATTGATGCCCACCAGGCCTGGTATGTCATCGGTTCCGATGTGCTGGGTCCCATGGGGCACGAGTTGATTCCCCTGGAAACCCAGGCCGATGCAGAGGAGTTTCTCAAGGATCACCATGGGGTTTCTGTGTTGCGCTACCAGGAAGTAACCCTGGATATCCTGGATAAACTTGATCACGGGGTTTTCAACTAGTGTCTAGGCCGGGGTAACGCTGATTACGGCAATATCATGTCGAAAGTGTACGAGTGTCTGCGCGGATGGCGAAAATTTCAGAAATTCAATTTCTCATGCAGCAATCGTGTTAAGGTAACTACAAGTGCCATGCCATGACATGGGGTAACGCAGACGCCTGATCATGCCGACATGGCCATCGAGACTTACGGTGGGGTGCCTGCGTCATCGCCATCGGTGGACAAAAGGATGGCGGAATGGGGTCCTGTCGGAGATCATGCCGCCGTTGACCGGATTATGTACATTTGCCTGATCAGCATACACGGACTGATACGTGGTTATGACCTAGAACTTGGGCGTGACGCGGACACCGGCGGCCAAACCAAATATGTGGTGGATTTGGCGCGGGCCCTGGCGGAATGTGACGAAGTCAGCCGGGTGGATTTGGTGACCCGGCGTGTCGCGGATCCCGAGATCAGTGATGATTACGCTGAACCCTTGGAAAGCCTGGGGCCGAAGGCGCGTATCGTGCGCGTCGACGCCGGTCCCGATGCCTATCTCCCCAAAGAGACTCTGTGGGACCACCTCGACAGCTTCATGGACAATCTTCTGGCTTGGCTGAATGCGCAGCAGCGCATGCCGGATATCGTTCACACCCACTACGCCGATGCCGGATATGTGGGTGTCCGCTTGTCACACCTGTTGGGTATACCCCTGGTACATACCGGTCACTCCCTGGGACGTGACAAACAGCAGCGTCTACTGGCCAAGGGGCTGTCCCGTCAGTTGATTAACGAGCGTTACAACATGGAACGCCGTATCGAGGCTGAAGAGGAGGTCCTGGCCAATGCGGATCTGGTGATCACCAGTACCCACCAGGAGATCGAGGAACAGTACAGCCTTTACGACTATTACCGCCCCAATAACATGGCGGTCATTCCCCCCGGTACCGATCTCACCCAGTTCCATCCTCCGAAATCCCCGCATGAGGAGATCCATTTCGAGAAAAGTCTGGCGCGGTTTCTGCAAAAGCCCGACAAGCCTATGATTCTGGCCCTGTCACGTCCGGACGAACGCAAGAATATTCAGACCCTGCTGGAGGTGTATGGCGAGTCGACCGAGTTGCAGAACGCCGCGAACCTGATCATCGTGGCCGGGAATCGGGACGATATTCGGGAGATGGAGAGTGGTTCGCAATCGGTCCTGACCGAACTGCTGATGCTGATCGATTATTATGATCTGTACGGACATGTCGCCCTACCGAAACGTCACCTGGCCCAGGAGGTTCCGGATATCTATCGCCTGGTGACCCGCTCCAAGGGGGTGTTCATCAATCCCGCCCTGACCGAACCCTTCGGCCTCACCCTGTTGGAGGCGGCGGCCAGCGGTGTCCCGCTGATCGCCACGGAAAACGGGGGGCCGGTGGATATCATCGGTAACTGCCAGAACGGTCTGTTGATCGACCCCCTGGATAAACGGGCGATTCGCCTCAGTCTGCTGAAGGTGCTGCATGATGACCAGTTGTGGAGGACCCTGTCGCGCAACGGCCTCAACGGGGTGCGCAAGCACTACTCATGGCCGGCTCATGCACGCAAGTATCTGTCGCTCATCACTCCGCTGCCGTCGGTGCATGAACGCCTGCCGACCAAGCCCTTGAAGCACATCACCCGGCGGGATCGCGACCGGGCCATCTTCACCGATCTGGATCAGAATCTGCTTGGCAATATCTCCGGACTCAAGCGCTTTGTCGAGGTGGTGCGCGAGAATCGCAAATGCACCACCTTTGGTATCGCCACCGGTCGCCGCCTCGATGATGCCCTCTCGGTGATGAAGAAGTACGCCATACCCATTCCCGATGTGCTGATCACCGGTTTGGGCACCAAGATCCACTACACCAAGAATCTCGCCATGGACGACTATTGGGTGGAGCATATCGATCACCTGTGGCAGCCAAAGAGTATCCGCCGTGTGCTCGCAGGATTACCGGGCATCAACCCGCAATCCCGGCAAGAACAGAGTTTCTTCAAAATCGCCTACCACTACGACCCGAGCAAGGCGCCTTCGGTGGATGAGATCAACGCCCTGCTGCACAAGGAGGATCTGACCTGCAATGTGATTCATGCCTTTGGTCAGTTCCTGGATATACTGCCATCCCGGGCGTCAAAGGGGCAGGCACTACGCTATGTCGCCCAGCGCCTGGATATCCCGCTGGAACATATTCTGGTGGCCGGAGGATCGGGATCCGACGAAGATATGATGCGCGGCAATACCCTGGCTGTCGTGGTGGCTAATCGACATCACGAAGAACTCTCGCACATGATCGATTACGAGCGTATCTATTTCGCAAATCAGTCGTACGCCCCGGGTATCCTGGAAGCCATCGATCACTACGATTTCTTTCGCAGCTGTCAGGTGCCCTTGGAATATGATGAATAATCTGCTGATCTGCACGGATCTCGACCGAACCTTGCTACCCAACGGCCCCCAGCCCGAGTCACCGGGTGCGCGGGATGCCTTTGCCCGGCTCTGTCAGGCCAACTCAGTACGCCTGGCCTATGTGAGCGGGCGTGATCGGCGTCTGGTCGAACAGGCCGTGTCCGAGTACGCCCTGCCAAAGCCGGATTATGTGATCGCCGATGTGGGCTCCACCGTGTATGCCCTGGACGAGGGGGGTGGCTGGGCCGCCCTGCAGGACTGGTATGACCGTATCGCGGCGGACTGGGTGGGATACGATCACGCTGCTCTGCAACAACTGTTCGAGGAGTGGCCGGAACTGGAACTTCAAGAGCCGGAAAAACAGAAACGCTACAAACTCAGCTATTACGCCTCCCCCGATCTCGATGCGGATGATCTGCGCCGCAGGATGCACAATCGGTTGCACGCCCTGGGTGTGGCGGCGCATCTCATCTGGAGCGTCGATGAAACCACCGCAACCGGCCTGCTCGATCTGTTGCCCGCCCATGCGGGTAAATACCCGGCCATCGAGTTCCTTCGGGGGTTGCTCGGTTATCGGGTCGATGAGGTCATGTTTAGCGGTGACAGTGGTAACGATCTGGATGTGCTGGACAGCCCGATCCCCGCGGTACTGGTGGCCAATGCCTTACCGGAAGTGCAGTCGGAAGCCCGCAGACGGGTGATTGAGCAGGGTGGGGAAGCGCGGTTTTACCAGGCAATGGGGGGGTATCTGGGGATGAATGGCTACTACAGTGCTGGTATCCTCGAAGGCGTCCATCACTATCATCCCGAGTTGACACACGCTTTGTTGGAAGGCGTATCTGGACACAACGGCTGCCCCCCCTCTGCAGTATAGGACACTACACTATAAGGTGCGCCTTCTTTCGAAGACCTATTGAACGACCGAATCTCTGAACATGCTAAATAAAAAACTGATCATTTTTGGAGAGGTGTTGTACGACTGCTTTCCCGATGGCAATCAGGTCCTCGGTGGTGCGCCGTTCAATGTCGCCTGGCACCTACAAGCCTTTGGCCAATCACCCTATCTCATCAGTCGGGTGGGTGTGGATGATGAGGGGCGGCGTATCGAACAGGCAATGCTGGATTGGGGCATGGACACCGCAGGGCTGCAACGGGATCCGGAACATGTCACCGGGAAGGTGGTGATCCGTCTCGCAGACGGGGAGCCGAGCTACGACATCCTTACCAATGTGGCCTATGATTTCATTGATCCGCAGGATCTGTCATTCCCTGAGGGCGCGATGCTCTACCATGGCAGTCTTGCCCTGCGACAACCGGTTTCCCGGCAGTCCCTGTCGATGCTAAAACAGGAAGCGGTTGGGCGCGTGTTCCTGGACGTCAACCTGCGACCGCCCTGGTGGCGTAAAGAGGAGGTCCTGGAATGGGCCTCCCAGGCGGACTGGGTCAAATTGAATCAGGATGAACTGGTGGAACTACAGGGTCCCACGGACGGTCAGGTAGCCGCCGCAGAGACCTTCCGTAATGATCACGGGCTGGAGGGGTTGATTCTGACCCGGGGGGCACAGGGGGCGATGGTGTTTACCGATCGGCAACCCCCCATGGCCGTTGTGCCCCAAGCGGTCCCGAACACAGTGGATACCGTGGGTGCCGGGGATGCCTTCACATCCGTGCTGTTACTGGGTCTCTCTCAGGATTGGCCATTGGCCCTGAGCCTCGAGCGGGCCCAGACCTTTGCGTCCGCAATCGTCGGGCAGCGTGGCGCCACGGTCAGGGATCCTGACTTCTACCACCCCTTTCTGCAAAACTGGGGAATGGAACAATGAGCCAATCATTGGGGTCGCGGAAAAAGATTTAAAGTTGCATTCTGAGAGAGGTATCCACAGTCCATGTACGAACAGGTTTCCCATTCGCTGCTGAATCAGATTCTCGATGAGCTGAAGACCGAGATTCGCAAGCGGGATCTGCGTCATTTCTATACCCGTCTTGGCGCCAATTTCTATGGGATTCATCTGCTATTCCATCATCTCTACGGCAAACGCGAAGATTTCAAGGAGCAGATGATTCATCTGGTCGAGGTGATGGCGACCCGATATGTGCAGCGCCATGTCGCGCTCAAGCAACTCGACAGTGAACGGGAGAAAGACCACAACTGGTTTCTTAGTCAGGAGTGGGTGGGCATGGCCCTCTACGCGGACGGCTTCGCCGGCAATCTCGAAGGTGTCTGCGATAAACTGCCCTATTTGCAGGAACTGGGCGTCAACATGGTCCACGTGATGCCGGTCATGCTGTGTCCGGAAGGGGCCAGCGACGGCGGCTACGCGGTCAGTGATTTTCGCAATGTGGACCCCCGTTTCGGCAGCCTAGAGGACATCAGTGTGCTGTCCGCTTCGTGCCGCAAACGGGGCATGCTGCTGGTCATGGACATGGTGTTGAATCATACCTCGGACGACCACGAGTGGGCCCAGCGCGCCCGGGCCGGAGAACAGAAGCATCAGGATTACTACTATATCTTCGACAATCGGGACATTCCTGACATGTTTGAAGAGGTGATGCCGGAGATCTTTCCTGAAACCGCCCCCGGGAATTTCACCTGGGATGAGGCGATGCAAAAATGGGTGATGACGGTCTTCAACAGTTATCAGTGGGATCTCAACTACGGCAACCCCGCCGTATTCATCGAGATGTTGGACAACATCCTGTTCTGGGCCAACCAGGGTGCGGATGTGTTGCGCCTCGACGCGGTGGCCTTTCTGTGGAAGAAGATCGGCACCACCTCGCAAAACGAGCGTGAGGCGCATCTGTTACTGCAGCTGATGAAGGATTGCTGCCAGGTTACCGCCCCCGGAGTGTTGTTCATCGCCGAGGCGATCGTGGCACCGGTGGAGATCACCAAGTATTTCGGTGAGGACGCGGTGATCGCCAAGGAGTGCGAGATTGCCTACAACGCCACTTTCATGGCCCTGCTCTGGGATGCGGTGGCCACCAAGAACACCCAGCTGTTGTGGCAGGGGATTCAAAGCTTGCCGACCAAACTCGATCGTGCCACCTGGCTGAACTACCTGCGCTGCCATGATGACATCGGCTTGGGTTTCGATGATGCGGATATCGTGCGCGCCGGATACGAACCCTATGCCCACCGGCGTTTTCTGGTGGACTACTTCACCGGGCGGTTCGACGAGTCACCAGCCCGTGGTCAGCCTTTTGGAGTCAACAGCAAAACCGGGGATGCCCGTATCTCCGGTTCCCTGGCCTCTCTGGTGGGACTGGAAGCGGCGCTCGAATCGAACGACGACCTGGGGATTGATCACGCGGTCAAACAGATCCTCCTGCTGCACAGCCTGACCTGTTCATTCGGCGGTATTCCCCTGATCTATTATGGCGATGAGCTGGGTACGCTCAACGATTGCAGTTTCCTCAACGACGAGAACAAGAAGGGCGACAATCGCTGGATGCAACGGCCGAGGATCGATTGGGAACGGGCCGAACGACGTCACCAGCATGGTACCCCGGAACAGCGAATTTTCGATGGTTTAAAGAAAATCATCGCGGCGCGCAAAGGCATTCCAGCGTTCGCTGATTTCAACAACCGGGAACTGATCGACGTCGATAATCCCCATCTGTTCGTTTTCCTGCGCAGCGATCCGTTCATGCCTTTGGGTTCCGTATTGGTGGTATGCAATTTCAAGGACAGCCCTCAGTATCTGGAGCTGAATTCCCTGAGCAACCGGGGCATGTTCGAGTATGGTAATCTAAGGGACCTCTGCTCCGGCGAGTCGCCCAGTCTGTTCAAGCAGCAACTGGTAATTCCCCCCTACCATTTCTACTGGCTGACCGATCAGCGACCGGAAGCGAGCTTCTGACCTCAACGCTACCTGAGCAAAGTCGAGTTGCTCTGGTTCGAACCATCCACCACAGCCAGGGTACGCATTCCCACGCGAGGCATGGAAACGAGCGGTGACGATTTCGTGATAGATTCGTGAGGACTGTGCAATCTCTATCGGTTGAAATAACCGCCATGACGGGTGAGGAGAGCCATCCATGCAGCGCAAGATACTCATCATCGAGGATGAACCGGATATTGCCCATCTGGTTCAGACCCATCTGACTGATGCGGGTTACTCAGCGGATATCGCTGCTAATGGAGCGGCCGCCAAAACCCTGCTGAAGAAAGGCCGCTATCAGTTGGTGGTGCTCGATCTGATGCTGCCCGATACGGACGGCCTGACCCTGTGCCGCAGTATCCGGGCGTCCGAAGACTATCTGGCGATTCTTATGCTCACCGCAAAATCCACCGAGCTTGATCGGGTACTCGGCCTGGAGATGGGAGCGGACGACTATCTCACCAAGCCCTTCAGCGTTCCGGAACTCATGGCGCGCATCAAGGCGTTGTTCCGGCGCATGGATGCGATGAACGGATCCACGGCGGATATCCCCCGGGATGAGTTGATCGAATGGGACGAGTTGCGCATCGATGTGAACAAGCGAAGCGTTTCGGTGGCGGGGCACAGTGTCGATCTCACGGCCCGTGAGTTTGATCTGCTGCTGTTCTTTGCCCGCCATCCGGGACGGGTGTTCAGTCGGATCCAGTTGCTGGACAAGGTCTGGGGATATCAGCACGACGGGTACGAACACACGGTCAATTCCCACATCAACCGACTGCGCTCGAAAATCGAAACCGACCCGGCGCAACCCCGCTATGTTCTAACAGTTTGGGGGGTGGGCTACAAATTCAACGAATTCCAGGGTGAATGAATATGTGCAGTAAGCATCTCTTCGCTCTGCACGGTTGAGCGGTCCCCATGTTGCGTTCCCTCTATGCCCGCCTCTCCCTGGCGCTTATCGGACTCTTTCTGGTGACCGGTTTATTCTATGCGTTGATCACTCAGGCAACCACCGACCGCTTTCTGTTGGAGATCACCCAGCAGTTCAACAAAAATCTCGCCCAACGCATCGTTACCGACCGCAATCTGGTGCTCGACGGTGAGATCAATGAACAGGCCCTGAAGCAGACCTTCGATACCTACATGCACATCAACCCCAGTCTCGAGATCTATCTGCTGGACAAACAGGGGAAGCTGCTGGCGTACTCCGCGGATCCGGGCAAGGTCAAGCGCAGCCATGTGGACATGCAGCCAATCGAGGCATTTCTGCGGGGTGACGGTTTCCCTTTGTTGGGTGACGACCCCCGCTCCCTGGAACGCCAGAAGGCCTTCTCCGTGACCCGTATCCCGATCGGCGACCACGCCCAAGGGTATCTCTACGTGGTTCTGAGAGGGGAGGAGTACGACAATGCCAAACAGGCGGTACAGGAGAGCTACGCCCTGAGATACAGCGCCAGCGCTGTCGCCCTGAGTCTCGGCTTCGGGTTGCTGACCGGTCTGCTCCTGTTCCATTGGCTGACCCGCCGCCTGCAACGCCTTTCAAAGACCATGACCTCATTCCAGCAGAGTGGCTTTACCCGGCATGAACCCCTGTCGGAGCGGTTTCGGGCGGAAGGGGACGAGGTGGATCGGCTGGGGGCCGCATTCGAGGAGATGGCCCGGACGATCGCCGATCAGTGGGGACAGCTCAAGGATCAGGACCGCCTGCGCCGGGAGCTGGTGGCCCAGGTCTCTCATGACCTGCGGACTCCCCTGGCGGCATTGCACGGCTACCTGGAGACCCTGCAGATGAAACGGGGTGAGCTCAACGAGGCGCGGGAGCGTGACTACCTCAAAATCGCCCTGGATCAGAGCACCCGTCTGAAAAGCATGGTCGAGGACTTGTTCGAACTGGCCCAGCTCGAGGCCCGGGAGACCCAGCCTGTGTGCGAGCCAATGTCCCTCGCGGAACTGGTGCAGGATGTGATCCAGAAGTTCCAGCTACGGGCACAGCAGGCGGGGATTACCCTGGATTGGCAGATACCTCGAAATCCCCCCTTCGTGAAGGCCGATTTCGCCATGATCGAGCGGGTGCTGGACAACCTGATCAGCAACGCCCTGGATCATACCGAAAACAGTGGACGGGTCTGGCTCGCTATCGATGGGCAAGATGGAATCGTCAGCGTCACGGTTTCAGATGACGGTCAGGGTATCGAAAGTGATGAATTGGCACATCTCTTCGACCCTTTCTACCGTATCCGTAAACCCGGTAAGGAGCGGGGGCATGCCGGGCTCGGATTAGCCATCGCTCGGCGCATGGTGGAGCTCCAGGGTGGGACCATCAGGGCGGAAAACAATTCCCACGGCGGAGCCCGTTTTGTGTTTACTCTGCCCTTGGCGGAGTGACGAGGATAATCCTTTTTTCCAAGACACGACATTATTATCCAATTGCCATCTTTACATTGTGCCGGATACGTATACAGTACGCTCCTGGGGGAGAGGGTGTCAGCGGGGATATATAAGCTATTGAATAGCAATTCATTCATTACGCTTCTATCGGTAAATTGCGTCACTAAGTCGCCTATGATAGAATTCGCGCCGAGTTTGTGGATTTGTAAATCTGCAGGTGATGCAGTAACTATAATAAGACCCCGATAGCGGGGTTTTTTTGTTTTCAGAAACGGGTGCTTGGTGCCTCCGACGGAATGTCCGTTGAAGGACTGTTTCTGGAATCGACGGGATGGGCCAAGTGCCCATTTTTTATTGCGGTGAAAAAAATGCGAACTGCCCCGGAAAAGCTGAAAACCCTTGTTCGCCAGGAGGTTGAACTGCTGGGCTATGAGTTGCTGGGTATCGAACTGACCGGCCAGGGAAAATCCGGGGTATTGTTGAGGATCTACATCGACCACCCCGACGGCATCGTACTGGATGACTGTGTACAGGTCAGTCATCAGGTCAGTGGCGTACTGGATGTGGAGGATCCGATCAAGGAGCGTTACCAGCTGGAGGTGTCCTCCCCTGGAATGGACCGGCCGCTGTTCGAAAAGGCCCATTTTGAACGCTTTAAAGGCAGTCGTGTGCGAGTCAAGACTCATGACAAGATTGAAGGCCGTCATCGGTTTACCGGCGAACTCGGTGGCGTGGAAGACAACCAGGTGTTGATTGAAGACGATGGGACGCTCTATCGGATACCCGTCGACTTGATCGATTCGGCGCGTGTGATACCCGAATTTTGAATTAGGAAGCAATTGATGAGTAAAGAGATCTTGCTGGTCGTAGATGCGGTTTCCAACGAAAAAGATGTGGAAAAAAGCATCATTTTCGAAGCCATAGAGGCCGCGCTGGCATCCGCCACCCGGAAACGTAACGGCGACGATATCCTGGTACGCGTCGCCATTGATCGCGCCACCGGTGACTATGAAACCTATCGTCGCTGGGAAGTTGTGGAGACCTATTCCGAGGATGAGCCGGATGCGCCCCTGCGTCAGGTGATTCTCGATGTGGCCCGGGAAGACGATCCCGATATTCAGGTCGGCGACTTCGTGGAAGAGGGTATCGAATCGATCGAGTTTGGGCGAATCGCCGCACAGGCGGCCAAGCAGGTTATTGTTCAGAAGGTGCGGGAAGCGGAACGGGCCAAGGTGGTCGAGGCCTACAGAGGGCGCGAAGGGGAACTGGTTACCGGTGTAGTCAAGCGCATCGACCGGGGCAACGTGTTCCTGGATCTCGGCGGCAACGCCGAAGCGTTCATCGGCCGTGAGCACATGATTCCCAAGGAATCGGTACGAGTGGGGGATCGGGTACGCGGTTATCTCTACGAAATTCGCTCGGAACCCCGGGGTCCCCAGCTGTTCATCAGCCGCACCATGCCGGAACTGCTGATTGAGTTGTTCAAGCTCGAGGTGCCGGAAGTCGGTGAGGGTCTGATACAGATCAGGAGCGCGGCCCGGGATCCGGGGCTGCGCGCCAAGATCGCGGTCAAGGCCATGGATCAGCGCATCGATCCGGTTGGCGCCTGCGTCGGTATGCGGGGCTCCCGGGTGCAGGCGGTTTCCAATGAACTGAACGGCGAGCGTGTCGACATCATCCTGTGGAATGACAATGCCGCTCAGTATGTGATCAATGCCATGTCACCCGCAGACGTGGTCTCCATCGTCGTCGACGAGGATACCCACACCATGGATGTGGCGGTGAGTGAAGAGAATCTTTCTCAGGCGATCGGACGGGGTGGGCAGAATGTACGTCTGGCCAGCCAGTTGACCGGGTGGGAGCTCAATGTCATGGATGAGGCCCAGGCGTCCGAGAAGAGCGAATCCGAAGCCCGGGGTTTCATGGAGTCCTTCATGGATCAGCTGGACGTGGATGAAGACGTGGCGGCGATCCTGGTGCAGGAGGGATTCACCAGTGTCGACGAGGTGGCCTACGTTCCGATCGAGGAGATGTATGCCGTCGAGGAGTTTGACGAAGATCTGGTCAACGAACTGCGCAGCCGGGCCAAGGACTTTCTGCTGACCCGGGCCATCGCCAATGAAGAGGCGTTCAAGGAACCCGCCGAGGATCTGCTCAACATGGAGGGCATGGATCAGCAGTTGGCCTTCACTCTGGCGGGCCGGGGCGTGGTCACCATGGAAGACCTGGCGGAACAGTCGATCGACGATCTGATGGAGATCGATGGCATGGATGAGGACCGGGCGGGTCAGCTGATCATGACCGCGCGGGCACCCTGGTTCGAAGAGGCGAAATAGCTCCCTGCCACGGACAATCGGGTAGACCCCTGGTGGGGGTGTAAGCGAAGCATGGCAAAAGATTGACAAGGCAAATTCAAGAGGCCTGATGAATGAGTGAAGTAACGGTAGCACAACTTGCAAACGTCGTTGGCATTCCCGCCAATCTGTTGATGGAACAGTTGGCGAATGCTGGAATCCAGGCGAAAAGCCCGGAGGATAGAATCTCCGACGAAGAGAAGGCGAAGCTGTTGCTGCATCTGCGCGAGAGTCATGGCAAGCAAAAGACCACCACGGTCGCAGCTCCCAGCAAGGTCACCTTGCGGCGTAAGACCGTGAGCGAACTGCGACAGCCGACGGGTACGGGGCGCAGCACCAGCCGAGCCTCGGCGGTACCGGCAAAAACGGTGAGTGTCGAAGTTCGCAAGAAGCGCACCTATGTCAAGCGCGGTAACGTGGAATCCGACGACACCAAGGTGCGTGAGGCTGAGCAAGCGCGCAAGGCACTTGATGAGCAGGCCAGGGAGCGGGCAGCCATCGAGGCTGAGATTGAGGCGCGCAAAGCGGCCGAAGAGGCAAAGCGGGCCGCCGAGGATGCCCTCAAGCGCGAGCAGGAAGAAGCCGCTAAGCAAGAAGCCGAGGAAGAGGCAAAGCGTATGGCAGAGGAAGCAGCCAAGAAACTCCTGGAAGAGGAAGCGAGCAAACCGGCCGAGGAAAAGAGCACGGCGAGTGAGGCCAAAACCGAACCTGCGCGGGCCAAGAAAGGTCGCAAAGAGGGACGTCGTGGTGAGAAGGGCTTTGGCGACAGCTCGGGAGATAACCGTGGCGAGCGTAAAGAGCTGCATGTATCCGAGGAGCTGCGCGGCCGGCGTAAAAAGAAACCCGGCGGCAAACAGCGCCGATCCGCTGGCGCCGCCAGCGAAGTGCAGCACGGTTTTCAGCGTCCCACCGCTCCGGTGGTTCATGAGGTCAAGATTCCGGACACCATTACGGTAGCCGACCTGGCCCAGCGTATGACGGTCAAGGCCGCCGAAGTGATCAAAGTGCTGATGAAGATGGGCATGATGGTGACCATCAATCAGGTGCTGGATCGGGATGCCGCCACCCTGGTGGTTGAGGAGATGGGGCATGTTCCGGTGATGCAGAGGGAAGAGGATATCGAGGCCGATCTGCTGAGTCATGAGGACGAGGTCGCGACCCAGGGCGAACAGGTATCCCGGCCGCCGGTGGTCACCATCATGGGCCATGTGGATCACGGCAAGACCTCGTTGCTCGATTACATTCGCACCAGCCGCGTGGCGGCTGGTGAGGCGGGTGGCATTACCCAGCACATCGGTGCGTACCATGTGGATACGGACAAGGGTACCGTCTCCTTTCTGGATACCCCAGGTCACGCGGCCTTTACCGCGATGCGTGCCCGGGGCGCCAAGGTCACCGATATCGTCATCCTGGTAGTGGCGGCGGACGACGGCGTCATGCCCCAGACCAAGGAGGCGATCCAGCACGCCCGGGCAGCGGATGTGCCCTTGATTGTGGCAATCAACAAGATCGACAAAGAGGATGCCAACCCGGACCGGGTTATTCAGGAGCTGTCGCAGCAGGAGGTTATCCCGGAAGATTGGGGTGGCGACACCATGTTTGTGCGCGTTTCGGCCAAGACCGGCGAGGGCATCGATGAACTGCTGGATGCGATCTTGCTACAGGCCGAGGTTCTGGAACTCAAGGCGATCGAGGACGGTCCCGCGACCGGATCAATTGTCGAATCCTCCCTGGACAAGGGCCGGGGTCCAGTGGCCACCGTGCTGGTGCAATCCGGCACCTTGAATCGGGGCGATATGATCGTTTCTGGTCAGGAATATGGTCGTGTACGCGCCATGTTCGACGAGAACGGCCGCTCAATCAAGAAGGCGGGACCCTCTATCCCGGTGGTGGTGCTGGGTCTCTCCGGTACACCCGAGGCCGGTGACGATGTGCGGGCGGTAAGCGATGAGCGGCGCGCCAGAGAACTGGCGGAACTGCGTCATGACCGTCAGCGTGACACCCGTCTGGCGGCGCAGAAAGCGGCGAAACTCGAAGAGATGTTCACCCAGATGGCCGAGGGCGAGACCCAGACCCTGAATGTTATCGTCAAAGCGGATGTGCAGGGATCCGTGGAAGCGCTCAAGGATTCCCTGATCAAAACCTCCAATGATGAGGTCAAGGTGCGGGTCGTAGCCTCCGGTGTCGGTGGTATCAATGAGTCCGACGCCAATCTGGCGGTCACCTCAAACGCCATCATCATCGGCTTCAACGTGCGTGCCGATGCGGGCGCCCGCCGGGTAGTCGAGGAGCAGGGCATTGATATGCGCTACTACAGCATCATCTACGAGATCATCGATGATGTGAAAAAGGCCATTTCCGGCATGCTGTCTCCAGAGATCCGCGAAGAGATCATCGGCCTGGCGGAGGTGCGGGATGTCTTCCGCAATTCCAAACTTGGCGCGATTGCCGGCTGCATGGTGCTGGAGGGCGTGGTCAAGCGAAACAGTCCGATCCGTGTGCTGCGTGAGAACGTGGTGATCTTCGAAGGCGCCCTCGAATCCCTGCGTCGTTTCAAGGACGACGTCAACGAGGTGAAGAGTGGTATGGAATGCGGTATCGGCGTGAAGAACTACAACGATGTCAAGCCGGGTGACCAGATCGAAGTCTTCGAACGCACCGAAGTGGCGAGAACGGTGTAACCCGGTATGTCGAAGGATTACCAACGTACCGACCGGGTCGGGGCCGAGATGCAACGTGAACTGGCGATGCTGATCCGGGGTGAAGTCAAGGACCCCGGATTGGGCATGATCACTGTTCAAGCCGTACGGGTCGTACGGGACCTCTCCCAGGCAAAGGTCTACTTCACGACCCTGGGCGCCCAGTTCACCCACGAAGCGAGCGCCGCCCATCTTAATCAGGTTGCGGGGCACCTGCGCTGGCTATTGGGAAAGCGTATGAAATTGCGCAGCGTTCCAAAGCTGCATTTTGTCTACGATGACTCGGTCGAGCATGGGGAGCATCTCTCCCATCTGATCGAGCAGGCCGTGACTGAAAAACCATCCTGATCAAACCGAACACAACTCCTCCAATTCGATTTAGAGCATTAAAATGGGACGTCGTCGTAACAGAGGGCGCAATATCAATGGGGTATTGCTGCTTGATAAACCGGAGGGCATGACCTCCAACAAGGCACTGCAGGAGATTAAATTTCTCTACAAGGCCGCCAAAGCAGGGCACACGGGCAGCCTCGATCCACTGGCCACCGGGCTGTTGCCAATCTGTCTCGGGGAGGCGACGAAGTTATCAGCGTTCCTCCTGGATGCGGACAAGCACTACCGGGTCAAGGTAAAACTGGGCGAAACCACCACCACAGCGGATGCCGAGGGCGAGGTTGTCGAACGAGCCGATCCCAGCGGGGTGACCGAAGAAAACATCAGAGCGGTTCTGGCCGAGTTTCAGGGTGAACAGCAACAGCTGCCTCCCATGTACTCCGCGGTCAAGCACCAGGGAGAACGACTCTACAAGCTGGCGCGTCAGGGCATCGAAGTGGAGCGGGAACCGCGAACCATACAGATCTATGCCCTAGACCTGCTGGGTTTCGAACTGCCCGAATTCGAGATGGATGTGCACTGCTCCAAGGGAACATACGTGCGTACCCTGGCCGAGGATATTGGTAAGCGGCTGGGTTGCGGTGCTTACGTCAGTGGCCTTCGACGTACCGGTGTCGGCCCATACGGTGACGATGCCATGCTGACCCTGGAACAGGTGCAGGCAGCCTTTGGTGAAAAACGTTTCGAGGAGATGGATAACTGGCTGCTCCCTCTGGAGAGTGCCCTGTCGAACTGGCCAGAAGTGGCCCTGACAGCGGATGCTGCGTTCTATATGAAGCAGGGGCAGGCCATCCAGGTGCCCAATGCGCCGACCAGTGGCTGGGTCAGACTGTATGCCAACAAAACGGAGTTTCTCGGAGTTGGCCAGATACTCGACGATGGACGAGTGGCGCCCAAGCGCCTGATGCAGGCGGGTTAACCATTAAGCCACAATGTCCTGATGTATGCCGGCTGGACGGCGCGTATGTCTTGCCGTATCCCCTCAGAACGCGCATACTACGCGGTCTTCCAGGCAGAGCCTGAAACAAATAACCAGATTCAAC
Source organism: Candidatus Thiodiazotropha sp. (assembly GCA_037384565.1). Taxonomy (GTDB): domain Bacteria; phylum Pseudomonadota; class Gammaproteobacteria; order Chromatiales; family Chromatiaceae; genus Thiodiazotropha. Next base: position 11,517 of record JARRNW010000007.1, on the reverse strand, counting down.
CGGTCCGGTCGGCCTGAACTCATTGTCGGGTCGACCTTTCAAGTGACCATTTTTTGCCGACGTAACCTACAGGAGACACGTCATGTCAATGAGTGCGACAGAGAAGAAAACCATTGTTGAAGCGTATCAGCGCGCCCCGGGTGACACCGGTTCCCCGGAAGTCCAGGTTGCCCTGATGACCGGCCGCATTACCCAACTCACCGAACATTTCAAACAGCATAAGCAGGATCATCACTCCCGTCAGGGCCTGGTGCGCCTGGTTAATTCCCGTCGTAAACTGCTGGATTATCTGAAGGACAAAGACCTCCAGCGTTACAAGGACCTGATCGCCCGACTCGGTCTGCGCCGCTAAGCCATCCTGCCAAAACGAAACAAGCCAAGGATTCAACCGTGACTTTAATAAAGAAAGAATTCCAATGGGGAGACAACAAGGTCTCCATCGAGACAGGTGAAATCGCAAGGCAGGCTGACGGAGCCGTCATGGTGAACATGGACGACACCGTGGTTCAGGTGACCGTCGTTGCTGACACAAGCAGCGCGCCACGGGACTTTTTTCCACTCACCGTGGATTATCAGGAAAAAACCTACGCCGCCGGCATGATCCCCGGCGGTTTTTTTCGCCGCGAGGGGCGACCCAGTGAGAAAGAGATTCTCACTGCGCGGCTGATCGATCGCCCCATTCGTCCACTGTTCCCCAAGGGGTTCGCCAGCGAGGTGCAGGTCATTATCACCGTAATGTCCCTGAACCCCGCGGTTGACCCAGAAATTCCTTCTTTGATCGGTACTTCTGCGGCTCTGGCGATCTCCGGATTGCCGTTTCAGGGTCCGGTTGGCGCGGCGCGGGTCGGCTACAAAGATGGCACCTATATGCTCAACGCCGCGAATACGGGATTGAGTGAGTACTCGGATCTTGATCTGGTCGTTGCCGGTACGGAAGAGGCGGTACTGATGGTGGAATCCGAGGCCAACCAGCTCTCTGAGGAGATCATGCTGGGTGCCGTACTGTTCGGTCATGAACAGTTTCAGGTCGTGATTCAGGCTATTAAGGAGCTGGCTGCCGAAGTCAACAAAACCCCGGAGACCTTCACCCCACCGGAAGTGGATGAGGCGCTGGTCGCGGCGGTTGACGCGGAAGCCGCCCAGGGAATCGGTGACGCCTATCGTATCGCCGACAAACTGGATCGGTATGCGGCCATCGACCAGGTGGTCAACGCCACGATCGAAAAACTCGGTGCCATGGAACAGGATGGCGAACCCCGCTGGAGCGCGGATCAGATCAAGGGTGTCCTGGAAAAACTGAAAAAGCGTGTCGTACGTGGCCGAATCCTCGAGGGCGAGCCCCGTATCGACGGTCGCGACACCCGTACCGTGCGGCCTATCAGCGTGCGTACCGGTGTATTACCCCGCACTCATGGGTCCGCACTCTTCACCCGTGGTGAAACCCAGGCCCTGGTGGTGACCACCCTGGGTACCGAGCGGGATTCCCAGATCATCGATGCTCTGGAAGGCTCCCGTCGTGAGCACTTCATGCTGCACTACAATTTTCCCCCGTTCTGCGTGGGTGAGATCGGTCGTGTCGGCAGTCCCAAGCGTCGCGAGATCGGCCATGGCCGTCTGGCCAAGCGTGGTGTGCTGGCCTGCATGCCGACCATCGGCGATTTTCCCTACGCGATCCGTGTGGTCTCCGAGATCACCGAGTCCAACGGCTCCTCCTCGATGGCCTCCGTGTGTGGCACCAGTCTTTCTCTGATGGATGCCGGTGTGCCGGTCAAGGCCCCGGTTGCCGGTGTGGCCATGGGTCTGATCAAGGAGGGGGATAAATTCGCCGTCCTGACCGACATCATGGGGGACGAGGATCATCTGGGCGATATGGACTTCAAAGTGGCGGGTACTCAGAATGGCATCAATGCCCTGCAGATGGATATCAAGATTAACGGAATCACCAAGGAGATCATGGAGATTGCGCTGGATCAGGCCAAAGAGGGCCGTATCCACATCCTGGATGAGATGAACAAGGTCATCGATACCCATCGCAGCCAGATGTCCGAGCACGCACCCCGCATCATCGAGTTCAAGATCCATCCGGACAAGATTCGCGATGTCATCGGCAAGGGCGGTGTTACCATCCGGGGAATCACCGAAGAGACCGGCGCCACGGTGGATATCACCGACGACGGTGTGGTCAAGATCTTCTCGGTGGACAAGGCCGCGGGCGAGGAAGCGAAAAAGCGCGTGGAACTGATCACTGCGGACGTGGAAGTCGGTACCGTGTACGAAGGCAAGGTGGCCAAGCTGATGGACTTCGGTGCCTTTGTCACCATCCTGCCCGGCAAGGACGGCCTGGTACACATCTCTCAGATCTCCAATGAGCGGGTCGAAAAGGTCAGCGATAAGCTGACGGAAGGGACACAGCCGCCTTAGAGAAACCAGGAGTCGAGTACCGCAAACATCAGTATTGCCATCAGCAGAGCGGAAAACAGGACGCTGCCAATGCCTGAAATGATCTCGGCACCCGTGATGAACCAGGGTTGCGCCTCCCAGCGATCGAGTACATGCCCCCGGTAATCTCTGTTCAGCAGAAACCGCCAGCCGACCATATAGTCGATGAAACTTGCACGCATTGTCTGATACCTTGAGAAACGGAGATGCTCATCTAAAGTATGGCAAATCTTGATTTCAGTCAGGTGAATATTTTGTTGCAGCAGAGTGATAGATTGATGAAATTGGTTCTGTTGCCGGGGTTGGATGGGACCGGACAGCTCTTTAGGTGGTTTTTACAGCGCTATCCGGGAGAGGCCCGGGTCATCCCCTTGCCCGAGGATGGTCCGCAGGATCACCGCGCACTCGCGCAGCGAATCCGCACCCAGCTGCCCGCAGAAGATTTTGTGCTCCTGGCGGAATCCTATTCCGGGCTGATTGCCGTGCACTTGATGGCCATGGGCATGACTCAGGTCAAGGGGGTGATTTTTGTCGCTTCCTTTCTCAAATCCCCCAACCCCTGGTTGTTGAGGCTGGGAATGGTGGCTCCTCTTGAAAGGCCGCCACACGGACTAATACCCAATATTATCTATCGCTCCCTGATTCTGGGAAAACAGGCCTCAGACGCCCTGATCCGGGAGTTTCTGCAGGTGATCACTCAGCTACCCCCTGGGCTTGTGAAAAAACGCATCCGGGCACTGAAGGGTCTCCATGCCCCAAGTCTAGAAGTGGATGTGCCAATCTTTTACCTTCAGGCTCAACAGGACCGACTGATCAGTAGCGACTGCTGGGATGATTTCAAGCGGCGTTTTCCAAAGGCAGAATGCTATCCAATGGACGGACCGCATCTGCTGTTGCAGTCTCAGCCGAAATCCGCGTCTGTTCTGGTGGCGCAACTGATCTGCAAATGCGAAACGAGAAATATCTGACTCGTGCGACTCCAGCCTGAAAGTGATAACTTTAGGAAAATTATCGGGTATTGGTTTGAAATCGTTGGGTCGATACAAAGCCCTGATCCCAGGTCTGGATTCCTACCGGGGTCGCTATACCTATTTCGCTATTCTGATCGGCATGGCGTTGCTCACCTTTTCGTACCTTGGTTGGAGTCTGGTCCGCACCACAGCCGGTACTCAAATCACCAACATATCCTCCCGTATCCAGACCACGGCAATTCTTACGGACGTACAGTCCGAGTTGAATCTCATCGAGAATCTGACTCAGAGGATTCTCATAGAGCCGGACCAGAACAATCTCAATACCCTGCAAAAAAACCTGAGTGATCTGGATCACTCCCTGGAAGCGCTCAAGCAGATTCTGCATCCGGTGCGCTGGATTCAACCGGACGGTGTCGAGGCATTAACCCGGGATCGAAAGACCCTTCAGGACGCGATCATGCAACTGATTGAGGTGCGTCATGATGTACAGGATTGGTTTCCGGGGATGAAACTGATGCTGAACAAGATGTATCCCCATAATCTGAGTTTACTGGGGGATCTGCAGATTCTGTTTCAGGAAGTGGAGACCGGTCTCTCCAAAGAGGAGCAGGTCCGGGTGCTTTTAGATCTCGCCTATTTGCAGCGGACCTGGTTTGGTATGACCGGTGAGTTGCGTTTGATGGCAGCCAACCGCTTTGGTCTGTTCTCCACCCAGGAGGCAATGGAACCCCAGGTCCGTCATGAAAATGACTCCTGAAGATGCAAAATCACTTCGAGCATGAAAATTCCAGCCCCGTCATGGTCGAAACCTTACGTGATATGGAGGCCAACTATGTTAGTTGGATGGAGCATTTCAAGCAGGTGTGGGGATTCCTGCAGCGCTCAACCTGGCGCAAGGATCTGGCGTTCATGCAGCAGCATGTGAGCCCCCTGTTCGAACGAATGCATCAACGCCTGGCAAGTATCGACATGACACTGGAAAATCAGTCGGTGGAGGATATTACCCTGTTGACCAACACTGCTCAGCAACTATCCACATCGATTCTGGTTATCGCCGCTCTGGGTTTGATCATGTTGTTCGTGGCCTACCAATTCATCAAACGCAACCTGCTTCAGCCGATTGCCCAAACGGCCCAGGCTTTGAAGCAGGAGGCAAGCGGACACTCGGATAATCACCCCCACCTGGTGCGCAGCAACCTGCGTGAAACCCAGGACCTGATCGACGCCTTCAGCGAGATGCGCCGTCAGGTACATAGCCGGCAAAGCCACCTGGATCATCTGGTACACCATGACGCACTGACCCAGTTACCGAACCGGATCCTGTTCCGGGATCGTCTCGAGCACGCCCTGGCAATCGCGATGCGAGGCGATGTGCTGGTTGGGTTGATGTTCATTGATCTGGATCGGTTCAAGCAGGTGAACGACAGTCTGGGGCACCTGGTGGGTGATGAACTGTTGAAGCAGATTGCCCAACGTCTGACATCCCTGATGCGCAGCTCGGACACCGTGGCGCGGTTGAGTGGTGACGAGTTCGCGATTCTTATCGAAGGTGTCAGCAGCCGCGAGGCACTGGCGCCGTTGGCCGAGAAAATCCTTCACACAATCTCCGAGCCGATGGAGATCTTCGGTAATGAGCTGAGTGTCTCGGCGTCCATCGGGATTGCGTTGGCCCCCTTTGACGATGTTTCGGTGGAGTATCTGTTACGGGATGCCGATACCGCTATGTATGAGGCGAAACGTCAGGGCAGGGTGGGGTATCGGTTCTTCAATGGCAAGATGGATACCCCCTCACCGGAGACCCTGCGTTCGCAGAATGAAATTCGTCATGCCGTAGAGAACAATCAGTTTGTTTTCCACTTTCAACCGGTGGTGGACACCCATACCGGAGAGCTTTTCTGCTACGAGGCACTGTTGCGTTGGCAGCATCCCGAACAAGGGGTGCTGGAACCGGACTATTTTCTCGCGGTACTGAACGAAACCGGACTGATCAACAACCTGTTCACTCCCATGTTGGAACAGGCGTTCGTGTTTCAGAAACAGCAGGCGGCAAACCATGGGACGAATCCTGCCCTGGCGATCAACCTGTCGTCGCGCCTGCTCAACGATCAATATTTTTGTCGCCGTGTACTGCAGTCGATGGCATCGGGGGAGATTGCGCCGGGGAGCCTGATTCTCGAGGTAACCGAAGAGATCCTGACCGAGAGATATCCGGAAGCCAAGGTGTTCCTGCAGCAGGCCCGTGCCCTGGGTACACGTATCGCTCTGGACGATTTCGGCACCGGTCAGACCTCGCTGAGTCACCTGCGGCAGTTTCCGTTCGATCTGCTCAAGATCGATCGGGACTTTATTCGCAATGTGTGCGTGGATACGAACGACGCCAGCCTGGTTACCGCCATGATTCAATTGGCCCACGCATTCCGCATCGATGTGGTCGCAGAGGGTGTCGAGTCCGAGGATCAACGGGCCTTTCTGAAACTGCAGAACTGCGACTATGTACAAGGTTATCTGATCGGTTCACCGAAGCATGCGGACGGTCAGGATGGGGAGGCTGACGGGGCGGATGATTCGCAGTGATGCCGAGGATTGACGTGCTGTTTCAGCAAGCGGATCATGGAGTTCGGGGGCTTGTCTGGGGTTTTTTATGTTGATTTGGTGATTGCCCTGGTATTGCTCTTGACAGCGTGATTAAAGTGCCGTAGATTTCGCCTTCCACTTTGCAAGCGCATCCCCCAACGAGCGATTTGTAAAGACCTGTCCCCATCGTCTAGAGGCCTAGGACACTGGCCTTTCACGCCGGTAACAGGGGTTCGACTCCCCTTGGGGACGCCATCTGAAATGCGTGGGTGGCCTCGTTCGAGGTCACCGCGTATCCAAAATCCTGCGTCAACTTCAAGCGATTGAGCGACCGGGTCAGCCTCGAATTAGAAACCCTATGAGTAACAATCACGCCATCTGATCCAGATGAACACTATCGGAACAGGAACGTCCAAATCCGTATGATTCACACGAAATCTCTGTATTGGGTCATCCTGGGTGTTCTCGTTCTGGCTATCTTCGCGGTGACCCTGTTCAAGGCCTGGCCGATACTGTTTCCAGACGTCGCTGTGTCAGCACAGGTCGATCCCCAGTGTGATCTTCGTTCCGCGCCCTGCACCAGCCAGTTGCCGGATGGATCACGGGTCACATTTTCCATCCAACCCAGAACCATCCCAGTGCTCAAACCGCTGCAATTCGAAGTCCGCATCGAAGGGTTGGATGCGGATCGGGTCGAGGTGGATTTCGCCGGTACGGACATGAACATGGGGTTTAACCGGGTAACCCTGGATCCGGCAGCACAACCGGGGACATATTCCCATGGGGGGATGCTGCCGGTGTGTGTGAGGGATGTTATGGAGTGGGAAGCTCGGGTATTGATTTCAACGCAACAGGGAATGATATCGGTTCCGTATCGGTTCGTGACCGTCAGACCCGGCATTCCGGTACCCACAGAGTAATCACCCGTCGCGGTTGATGCGGTTTTGCCGATGCCCGTGCAAATCACAAAACAGTGAATTAGTGGCAATGAATCAGATTGTTATGAGTCATTGCCGGATCAGATCGCAGCTTTACCCTGTCTTTTAAATGCTGCATGTGGTAAATACTTGCCCTGTTTGCGGGAATAAGCGTGTTGTGTCTTAATATTAATTTGCGACATTACATGACTCCCCTTTGGGCAGATCAATCCTGGTAGTAGCCTGGCCTTCATCTCAGGTTGTTATATTCTACTCAGACGGTGATCCGGCGTCGAAATCCGCCTCCAAATGCTCATTTACTTCAGTAAACTGCGCTTATTCGGCGGATTTTGCCTTGTGTTGCATGTTTGAGTGAAATTCTACAGTCTGTTAATCAGACGATTTTCCGCGCTGAGATACGGCGGACTGGCCGATGCATACCGGGTTAAATAAAAAAACCATAACCACGGAGGTATCCAAACTATGGCCAATAGGAATCGCCTGCACCGAAGCGAACTGGCCGTGCCCGGCAGCAACCCACGTATGCTTGAAAAGGCACCCCATGCCGGAGCCGATCTGGTCTTCATCGATCTGGAAGACGCCGTGGCGCCGCCCGACAAGGAGCAGGCGCGCCTTAACGCGATCCATGCCCTGAATCACTATGACTGGTCTCACTGTTCGGTTTCCGTTCGAATCAATGGTTTGGATTCCCACTTCTGTTATCGTGACATCGTCGATGTGGTCGAACAGGCCGGTGACAAACTCGACACCATTCTGGTGCCAAAGGTGGGTAAACCCTCGGACCTGGAATTCGTCGCATTGCTGATGTCACAGATCGAAATGGCCCATGGGTACAAACCGATCAATCTGCATGCACTGATCGAGACGGCAATGGGCATGGCCAATGTGGAGGCCATCGCACAGGCCTGCCCGGACCGGCTGGAGGCACTGGTCTTCGGGGTTGCGGACTATGCCGCGTCGGTTCAGGCGCGTACTACCAGCATGGGTGGCACCAATCCAGACTACTACGTCTTGGGCGATGTGGATGCGCAAGGCCAGCGTCAGACCTATCTGGGCAACCAGTGGCACTTTGCCATGTCCCGCATGATCGTGGCCTGTCGGGCCTATGGATTGAGACCCATCGACGGGCCCTTTGGCGACTATAGCGATCCCCAGGGGTATCTGGCCGTAGCCAAATCTTTTGCCGCCCTCGGTGGTGAAGGCAAGTGGGCCATTCATCCGGCACAGATTGAACTGGCAAACCAGGTATTCACTCCGGCTGAGGCGGAGGTGGAACGGGCCAAAAGGATTATTGCCGCCATGCAGAAGGCGGAAAATGAGGGATTGGGCGCAGTGAGCCTGGATGGACGCATGATCGATGCGGCCTCGATCCGTCAGGCAGAGGTCCTGCTGCAGAAGATGGCTCAGATGGAACGCAAGGTGGGCGCGGAGGCGGTGGCATGAATATCCATGAGTATCAGACCAAGGATCTGTTCCGGCACTATCAAATCCCGGTACCCGAGGGGCGCATGGCCCATTCTACCAATCAGGCACTGGCCGCGGCGGAACAGCTGGGTGGCGAAGGCTGGGTGGTCAAGGCACAGATCCACGCAGGGGGGCGTGGCAAGGCGGGTGGGGTACTGCTTGCCCGGACATTTGAGGAGGTACGCCAGCATGCGGAACAGCTGATCGGCAGTCGCCTGGTCACAAAACAGACCGGAGAGGGGGGAAGGCTGGTCAATCGGGTACTGGTGGAGCAGATGCAGGATATTCAGTCCGAGTACTATCTGGGACTGGTGATCGATCGCACCACGCAACGGATTACCCTGATCGCCTCCGCCGCCGGAGGCATGGACATCGAAGAAGTGGCGGCTGCCACACCGGAGAAGGTAATCCATGAAGTGGTGGATCCCGCGGTGGGACTGCAGGATTTCCAGTGCCGCAAGGTCGCGGCCGGGATCGGACTTAGCGGCAAGCAGATCGTCAGCGCGGGCCGTATCATGAAGAGTCTGTATCGCTGTTTTCGCGATAAGGATGCCCTGATGGCTGAGATCAACCCCCTAGTGCTTACCGGTGAGCAACAGTTTCTCGCCCTGGACGCCAAAATGTCATTTGATGGCAATGCCTTGTTCCGGCAACCGGAGATCTCGGATCAGCGGGATTTCGATGAAGAGGATCCCAAGGAGGTGGAGGCCTCGGGCCACGATCTGAACTACATCGCCCTGGACGGCAGCGTGGGCTGTATCGTCAACGGCGCGGGTCTGGCCATGGCCACCATGGACGCCATCAGTCTCTATGGCGGTCGTCCGGCCAACTTTCTTGATGTAGGGGGCGGTGCCTCTCCGGAAAAGATCGCCAACGCGTTCCGGATCGTACTCGAGGATCCCAATGTACAGGTGCTGCTGCTGAACATCTATGCCGGGATCAACCGCTGTGACTGGATTGCCGAGGGTATTGTCAAGGCCATGGGGGATCTACAGGTCAAGGTGCCGATCGTGGTGCGTCTGGCCGGAACCAACCTGGAGGCGGGACGGAAAATCCTTGCGGATTCCGGTCTGATCTACATCCATGCCGATCGTCTCAGCGATGCGGCGGAAAAAGCTGTCAAGGCGCTAGGAGAAGCAGCGTGAGTATTCTGGTGAATCAAGATTCCCGGGTGATTTTTCAAGGTTTTACCGGTCAGCATGCGACCTTCCATGCACAGGAGGCGATGCGTATGGGCACCCGGGTGGTCGGCGGGGTGACCCCGGGAAAGGGCGGTCAGACACATATCGATCGCCCGGTATTCGATACCGTCAAAGCAGCGGTTCTACAGACCGGTGCGGATGTCAGTGTGGTATTCGTGCCTCCGGCGTTCAGTGCCGACGCGATCATGGAAGCGATCGATGCGGGTATCAAAGTGATCGTTGTAATTACCGACGGGGTGCCGGTTCAGGATATGGTACGGGTGAAACGTTACCTCATCGGCCATGAAACGATCATTATCGGTCCGAACACCGCAGGAGTGATCACCCCGGGTGAGTGCAAGGTCGGTATCATGCCTGCGCATATCTACCAGAAGGGCCGGATTGGTGTCATTTCACGCTCAGGCACCCTTAACTACGAGGCTGTAGAGCAGATGAGTGAATTAGGGCTTGGGGTTTCAACCAGCATCAGTATCGGCGGTGATCCGGTTAATGGGTGTGATTTCCTGACCCTGCTGAAGCAGTTCGCTGATGATTCCGAGACCGACGCCGTGTTGATGATCGGTGAGATCGGTGGCGCCCAGGAGGTGGAGGCCGCATCTTGGGCGCAGGAGCACCTGAACAAACCTCTGATCGGTTTTATCGCGGGGGCTACCGCACCGCCTGGGCGTACCATGGGGCATGCCGGGGCCATCATATCGGGTGAGGCCGACACGGCACAGGCGAAAATGCAACGTCTTTCAGAGCTGGGCGTGAGTGTCGTTCAGAATGCCGCTGAAATCGGACTGACGATTCAACGTGCACTAGTGTAGTGTCCTATACTAACGCTTTGATTTTCTTAAAATATCCGTGGTCCACCCTAAATTGCGGCTTGAGTCCTGGGGCAAATAGGAGGAACATGCCGCTAATCGACCCGTTAAACTGATACGCCACATTTTTGTCGGCCAGAGATATTTGCGGGTGAATGTCATCACCACAGGAACGGGTTCCGTGCGATGAAGAGGCTTTTGATACTGAACAGCAAGGGAGGATGCGGAAAGACAACCATAGCTACCAATCTGGCGGGTTACTACGCAGCGTCCGGCACCCCGACAGCGCTGCTCGACTACGATCCCCAAGGTTCCAGTAAACGCTGGCTGGAACAGCGCTCCGAGAAACTTTCCAACATCCATGGGGTATTCGCCGCCAAATCCGTTCAGGGGGCGGTGACCCGATCTTTTGCCCAGCGTGTTCCCGGGGAGACCCGGCGCATCGTGGTGGACACCCCCGCTTCAATGAAGCGCATGGATATGATGGAGATGCTGCGCAGTGCCTCGGCGGTGATCGTGCCGGTGCTCCCATCTGCGATCGATCGCCATGTGACTGTGGATTTCCTCCGCGAACTCACCACCCTGTGCCGTCAGATGGGTATCAAGATCCCGGGTGCGGATCAACTCCCGGGCCTTCAAACAGCTGAAACAGACCTTCGAAGAGTTCGATATCCCCATGGTGGCGATACTCCGGGACACGCAGAAATATGTCCATGCCGCGGAATCCGGTTGTGCCATAGTAGAAATGGATAATTCCACTCTGAAGAAGGATCAGCAACAGTGGGGTGCTCTGATTCACTGGCTAGAAACCGGCCAGATCCCTCCCCAATCTCCGCCTCCGCCGCAAAAGAACGGGACCAATCTCCCTTTTTCATAAGCGACTCTCAGGGCTCTCAATCTTCTGAACCCGTTCCCCCATTCCGTCCGGTCAATGCAGAGTAATTAATCGTAATTAAGTATTTCAGCTGGGTGTCGATACAGCAAATAATTGAGTGTTCAATTAGTGGTGGAACAGGGATATCATTCGCAGAAACGGATGTGTTCCCTATCTCGAAGCCGTGCCGTTGAGCAACAAGCAAAGGAACCAGTGGAAAGCTGCTCGGCATTTGTAATAACTCAA
>JARRNW010000006.1:0-20885 GCA_037384565.1 Candidatus Thiodiazotropha sp. | reverse complement strand
TCACCAGTAACGGAACCTCTCGACTGATCTCAGCCAGTACTGTGTTGACGGATTTTTCGCTATCATCAGCCCATCTCTCGGTCTTGCCCTCAATGGCGTCGATGATCCGGTCCCGCAAGACGATTTCGGGTGCCTTTCCTGGGGTAAAGCCTAATAGACTCTTGATCTGTCCTCTCAAGGTATCATCTGCCAACTTTTGGTCGATAACCGACTTGAGTTTACTGCGGATAAAATCGGATCCGGGGAGCAGATCTCTCAGTTCCTCGATGGCCTCTTTCGCATCACCGAAATGTTCATCCATAACATCCAATAGATGATTGGCTAATCTGGAAGTATCGAAATCCAACTTTAATGAAACCCAAACCCCTTTTACAACACCCTCCCTCGGGAGAGGGGCAGGGTGAGGAGGTTAAACATAATTGAGGGTTTTGAAAAGCGCTCGCTTCGTTTTCGATCCAGATAAAATCATATGACTAAATTGGTACAGTCTTAATCAGAGATGACTAAGTGTCATTGCTTTTCGGCTAGCCGCTGCACGATCGCCTGCCAGTAGGCCTCAACATCCGCGAAGGAGCGGCCTGTCACCAAATCGTCGTCAACAACCACATGATTTTCAGCCGGGGTGAATATCGCTCCTGCGTTGATGATGTCGGCAAGGACCACGGTGTGGCAGATCACTTTTCTTCCCTGGAGAAGCTGTGGATTAGGGGTCAATATCCATAGGGCGTGACAGAGTGCACCTTTAATTATGTTTTTGTTCGCCATGGCGTCGGCGAAAAACTTTACGGCGGGCGCCGTATTTACCTGTTCCGGCGATCCAAGCGAACCCATGGGCGGAATCTCCCGCAAACGCACCGCCACATAGTTCGCTGCGCAGAGCACGATGTCATAGTCGTTTGCCTGGCACTGGGTGACACAGCGGTCCACGGTCAGGGCATGCATCTCGGTTATGGGGCGTTCCCAGTTATCACAATCGTTGACAAAGGTCAGACTGGGTTTATCCCAGAGATAGGTCAGCAGGTGTAATTCGCCACCGAGTCTTTCCACCTGTTGCTGGTAGTAGACGATTTCGTCATGGATATATTCTGTCTCTACCAGCAGTGCGACCCGCTTTCCCGTTAATGGCTTGTCCATACGATGTCCTCCCTCATAGGTTTGAAATCATTGATAAGCTGCTCGTAGCGCCGAAAGCCGAGCCCCCCATTCTCTTCGAGGTTCCCGAGGCGCAAGGTGGTGAGTCCCCGGTAGGCGCTCCAGCGTACCGCATTGTCGATATTGTTCCAGCCAAAGTCATTGGTGATGCCACCGCTTAAGGCGTTCTCACCCATGATGGCGAGGTCGCGGGTTCCCGCGCCGTTACCTACCCAAAAGACGAGATTTTTTGCCAGCGAATAGTCAGGTGCCTAGTTTTTGTTGTCCATCTCGAGGCAGGTGAAGTGGAGGACGACCTTATGTTCCGGATTGCTCAGCTGTTTTATCCGCTCGATGATGGGGGCATATCCATGGGCGGTGTCGTCGCTGCCGAGATCGATATGGGTTGGTATCAATCCGGTTGTGACTTCGGCTGCCCGGGGCAGGTCAGGTGAGCCCATCAGCCAGTGAACACCAGGTATCTTGATGCCTAGAGGTGTTCCTTGAAACCGCTCGCCGAGTGCTTCGACGGCCAGGTTGATCATAAACGCCCCGTGATCGAGCAACGCCTGGTTGTACCACTGAGTAAAATCCTTGCCATATTGAATGTAGAGGTAGTCCTTGCGATAGAAAAATCCCGGTGCATCCTCGGGTGGACGGATGTCGTCCCAACGTTTTAGTGATGTGTTCCAGGCCCTGTTCAGATCATCCAATGAGGTGTATTTCTGTTGTGCAAAGCGAGCAAAGTCCGCTATGGCAAGATCGCTGTAGGCTTGCAGATAGCCCCGTTCCGGATAGTGAAAGTCGTCATGCTGGTTATAGGAAGGGTAGCGTAGTTCACCGCTGGGTCCCGCACTGATGTTGATCTCTTCGATGGTTGTAGCCTTATCCGCGAAGTGCTGGCTGAAGTCCTGAATGAACTCGACATACTGTTTCCTCACCTGATCATCCGACCAGAGTGCGACCACCTCCCGGCAATATTTGCCTTTCTCGCTCAAATACATGAGGCGATAGGATTTGTCACCGCCGAGCATTTTCCATATCCAGTGAGGGATCGGGATGTCACAACTGTCACCCACGTTACCGCCGCAGCGATGAAACGAAAAGATCGGCACCCATTTGAGGCCAGCTGAGATAATCGAATCACTGACTCGGTCGTAGTAGCTCCAGTCGAAGTTCTGGTCGGCTTCGCCTTCGACCTTACCCCACCAGACATCCGTGCTGACCGTGGTAACTCCAATCGCCTTCGCTTCTTGCAGTTGCCGATTAAAACCATCCCAATCCTCGACCACCAGTGGCGCCATGACAGCGGGGCGGTCCAGGGGGGCAGCGTATAACCCAGGCTGAAACAGGCAGGCGCAAACAACCAATAGTACGTATAGACGACGGTACATAGGATTTTGCCTCAATGTAGTGAATCGAAGGTGACCGCGGTGGGTATGTAATCCTTAACCAAATCCGCAGTGAATGCCCCGGTTGGTTTCTGTTCGGTCACTTCGCCAAAATAGAGATAGGGTTTAATCTCGCTATCTGCGACCTCTTGCCTGAAGGCGTAGTGAAGCACTATGGGTTCGTCATGCAGTTGTTGCGCGGTCAGATAACCGATCAGCGCATGTTCAAAGACATGAAAGGCATTCTTCCAGGAGTGTTGTTTGGGAAACGACAGATCGGGTTGGTTGTCAGCTGCGTTAACCATGTGCCAGATGCCACCGTGTTCCTTATCGACCATGTGTTGAAACCAATAGGCGTAGGTGTGGGGCAGGACGCGGGCGAAAATCGGGTCCACCAGGGCCAAGGTGGCTGAGGTCTGATCCAGTTCCGCCAGGCTCCACCACTCTTTGTTGGGGTCCAGGACCCAGGTATGACTGTTCTCGGTTTGAGGTTTGAAACCGCGTGCCCAGGAGCCTGTCTCCGGAATATAGGCGCGCTGCAGAATCGTATACATATGCGGTCGGGCGAAGTTGACCAGTGACGGGTCGCCTGTCAGCATGCCGATGCGATAGGTGAGCCACAGGGTCTTGATGCTGTGGCCAAAATCCGTGTGAGGATTTTCCTGGTTTTGGTAATTTGCCAGGTTGCGAAGCTCCATGTCGGTGATCGCACCCCAATAGAGTCCATAGGTTTCGCCGAAAAACTGATCGCGCATGGCGCTTGCCAGTTTGTGCAGGTCGTTCAACCAGGCCTGTTTCAGTTCGCCCTCGGGTAGTGCCATGGTCGTCCATAAGAGATAACCATAGACCTGATCCAATTGCGATACCAACTCCTTTTGATCGGGATTGTCGCCATCCATGTTCTTTTCCCGTACCCAGCGTAGCAGTCCCCAGCCCGGATCGAAGTAGGTATTGAAAATATGCTTCTTTAAGGCGATCACCCGGTCGAGATATTGATTGTCCCGGGTAAGATAGTAGAGAAAGGCGAGACCAGATACGGCATAGGCCATATCCTGACTGGTGCGTTGAAGATCAGAGGGTTGAGCCACGCCCTCGGTAAACCAGCTGGCCGCGCCAGCATCATCGAGGGCGTGTTCAATCAGCCAATTTCCACCCGAGACGGCATATCTCAAGTAGGTCTCGTTACCGGTCAGATGGTAGGCAATGCCATAGGCAAAGACCTGGCGGCTCTTGGCGCGTGTGTAATCGCGATCGAGTTTGACGATCCCGGGGTCGGCGTTTTGCAATTCGGGGCAGGGCGCCTCGGCATTGTACAGAGCGCCGTTATTGCAACGATAGGTGGGAAAGTTACCTAGTGGGACTCCCAGTGCGGTGTCCATGGCCCAGAATTTGAGCAGGTCCTCTTTGACGTGCCGAATCCAGCGGTCACCGTTTGGCAGCGCCTCGATTACGGCCTCTACATCGACGATGTTGAACTGATTCTCAGGGTTTACTGGAATCTGAACTTCATTAGGATTGTTTTGGGTAGATACGGAAGGGGTGCAAGCCGTAAGGGTGAGCGTTAGCAACCCGGACAGGATTGTTGTGATGATGTTAAAAAAATTTCGGTTTTTCATCCTGATCATACCCTCTTGGATATCCCTCCAAATTACGATTTGGATGGAAAATTCCATGTTGAAATTACGATTTTGTGGTTCAAGTGAATCGGTTGTAAAAAACTGATTCGTTATGGATCGGCATACTTGAGTTATAAAGCGTAGACGAAGTTCTGCGGTTTGTAGGATATGAAATTAAATTGTGTAACTGTTTAATTTTGCCAATATTCAGAACTCTACATAACGATGTTAGCGGTTCAAAGAAAATACACCATTGTCGACCAGGATGAATTCGTCAATCGATTGCTCACCGAGAGTGATCAGCTTTCAGCCGGATTTATCATCTGGTTCTCACTGATCGATTATGACGCGCTTTGGGATGAAGTCCTGGGTCAGGACGATTTCTCAGTGCTCGAATCCGTCTCAGGGGTAAGGATGTAGAAGGTGCGCTCACGGACATAGAAGAGGCGTTGAGATTGAATCCCAATCGCAGTGATTATCAGCCCAAGCAGGGGTGAAAACACGCCTAGGCGGGTCAGCCGGAAGTATGAAAGGGGGGCTGACTCTTCTAGGAAATGTGCGGTCTGGACGAACGGCGCCATCGAACTGCGGAAAACAGCACCCATTGGCGAGTTGGCTCACCACCATACCCCTTGCATAACCAGATTAGAGCCGAGCACGTTCCATGCGGCCACCGCATAGAACAGAAGAAACAGCGCAAGTGAGCTCCAGGCCAGTCGATGACTGAGTGGTTCAAACGCCGCGCTCAGGCTGGAGATATGGCGCCAGGGGGCTATCGCACCGCAGCCCAGGGCGAGAGCGGTCGCTGTGAATAACGGAATATAGAGCAGATAGCCGACATAGTCATAGCCCGATTTGAGGATGCAGAAAGGGCAGTGGTGGTGGGGATGTTCATAGATGTAGAGGGCAATAAAGGAGATGATCGCTACCAGGGCGCTGATGAAGGAGAACAGAGCGAGCAGTGCGTATAGCAGGCCACCACGGCCACGTATGACAAAGTGCAGCCCGCTTGCGAACACGCCCGCGCCGCTACCGATGAGCAGCCATAGGGAGGTGCGCGGTGCCAACCCAGATATTTCTGCTGCCACGCCTTCCGCATCGGCTGAGAACAGTGCGCCGCAGCATGAGGTGATGACAGCTGGGTCCATTTGGAGAAAGTAATTTAGTTGTACCACGAACTCGGCTAGAACCAACGGGAGGATAAGCAGCATGAGGCGGTACTTGAGTCGTATCAATGGATAGTCATAACCCTGGTTGTCCAGATGATTGAGTATCAACCAGGTGGACCCGGCAAAGAATATTGCGATTTTCAGATAGAGGTCCGGCCAGCCCCAGTCATTGACGTTGAGTACTCCTGTGGCGCACATGGCGCCAACGAACTGGCCGGACATTGCTTCGGCGTTGTAGATGAACAGTAGCAGCGCGATCAGCTCAGAGACGAAGGTCCATACCAGCAGGGTGGAGATGAGGTAGGTTTGCCGCTCCAGTCGCAGCTGCCGTTCACTACCACTGTGAATGTCCCAATGACGTACCACCTGGAGGGCGAATACGGAGGCGAGTAGCATCATCAGGCTAACACTGCCTGAGACCAGGATCAGTGCCATGATGGCTGGTGCAAGCATCATGGCTTAGACAATCTCGCCATCGCGAAGCTCGATCACCCGGTCGATACAGGGGGCATCGAAGACCAACGGGTCGTGGCTGGTGATCAGCACGGTCTTGCCCAGGTCGCGTAAGCGCTCCAGCAGTCCCATGAACTCGGTGGAGAGCCTGGAGTCGAGGTTGGCGGTCGGTTCGTCGGCAATGATGATCTGCGGGTTGTTGATCAGAGCCCGGCAGATGGCGACACGTTGTGCTTCCCCACCCGAAAGCCACTCTATGGGGTTGTTTCCCTTGTCTGTGATGCCAAACTGTTCGAGCAGGGATTGGGCCGAGGCGAGTAGTTGGTGGTGGCGCGGTGCCAATGGGTAGGCCGGCAGCATGATATTGTCCAGGGTGCTCAAGCCGGGGATAAGGTTGAGTCTCTGAAATATGAAACCGAAGGTGTGGCGGCGGAATTCGGTCATAAAACGCTCCGGCAAGCCAGACAGCATACGCTCGCCAAGCATGATACGCCCAGAGGTGGGGCGGGAGAGGCAGCCTATCATGGCTAACAGGGTGGTTTTACCCGAGCCACTGGCCCCCTTGAGGCAGGTGATCCGGTTGGGCTCGAGGGTTGTGGTGACCCCTCGGATCGCCCAGAGTTCGTTGGAGCGGCCCTGGTTGAATGCCTTCTTTACGTTTTGCAATTCAATTTTCATGGGATCTATCGCATGACGGCATCCGGGTCGGTGATGGCCGAACGCCAGATGGGGATGATGGTGGTGATGGTATAGGGGAAAACCGTGAAGAAAAAGAGGGTGGCCAGCTGTAATCCATCAATGAAGGGACGTATCTGGAAGTGGGGATAGAATATCGACCAGCCTTTGAGTATGGGTTCAAACAGACTGGCCGATGCATAAAAAATATGCAGATAGGCGCCCAGGCATCCGGCGATGAAGGCGCACAGTGAGATGATTAAACCCTCTAAAAACTTCATCCGTAACACATCACCGGTCTCCCATCCAACGGCTTTCAGTATGCCAATTTCGCGGCGTTCTTCTGAGCTTAAACCGTTGGCCTTGTCCCACGCGAAAATTACGAAGGCAAAGATTGCACCCACGAGGAGTACGAAGGTGATTCCCTGTCGCCAGGCGAAGATGCTGTCGTAGGTGCGTTGGATCTCCTCGCGCAGAATGGGGCGAGTGTCGGGTAGACGTTTGAGGAGTTTTTCCGTGATCGTACGTACCTCTCGAGGGTTAGGCACCGAGAGCGCAATGTCGGAGAAGTAGCCGGGAGGAACGGCAAAGATCCGGCGGAAGGTCGCGGCTGAAATCAACACCAGTCCGGCATTTGCCAGCTCTGATGGGGATGTGGTGATTCCTTTGACATGGAAGGTGTAGGGTTCGCCATGAGTGGAAGTCAAGGTGAGCTGGTCATCCGGGTTGACCTTGAGGCGCTTGGCCATGGAGGCGCCAATGATAATTTCACCGTCTCCCAGTTCCCGGTGTGAATCGACACGCATTGTGTAGTTTTTGTGCGTTGCCGCATCGTGGAAATTGGCCCACAGCCGCGCCTCTCGCCGGTTGACCCCCTGCAGTCTGCCCATTCGCTCCAAATAGTCTGCGGGGATCAAGGCTTGTCTTCCAGCCGTCATGCGCTGCACAATGATCTCAGGAGATTGGGCGGTGATAATACCCGCCTCCCGGATTAGGGCGTGACTCAGGAACATCACCGAGGCCAGCACAAAGATGATTAGCATATAGACAAACAGCAGAGCAAGGTTTCTGCCCTTACGCCGGAGCATCGCCGCGAGGGTGTAGGAGAGCAGGTACTGTTGGCGGCGGAATAACGCGATCATGGCAATTCAGGTAATTCTATGGCCTAGTGTGGTGCTTCATACTAATTTAGTATGTTAGTGTAGGCGCCTTCCTATCAAGATTGCGAAGGATTTCCCATGACTCTTTCTCTGTATATCGACAATATCAAGTGTGGCGGGTGTGCCAACACCATCCGTAAGCGGCTTCAGGAACTCGATGGCGTCACTGGAGTAACCGTCACTGTCGAGGAAGGATTGGTCGAGGTGGAGGCCGACGAGGGGTTGCGTCCGCAGCTTATTGCGACCCTGGAACATGCCGGCTATCCCGAGCGCGGTTCCGTGGAGGGTCTCGCCTCCGTCAAGGCCAAGGCAGTTTCATTCGTCAGTTGCGCCATCGGCAGGATGGATAAAGGGGAGTGAGTTCCGATTGGGGCATGCTTCCACGCCCCGAAACAGATTGCCGCTCGATGCTGACGGTCAGCATCAGCCCGGCCGAGGCCGCGGCGATGGGGATGATTATCGAAGCTGTGGAATCCGTGATTGGGATGCCTGCCTATCAGCAGGTGGTGATGGGACATGCGCAGACAATTTGCCGCCATGACCCCGGTCCTCTGGGTTGCCTGTTGGGGTATGACTTTCATCTCGGTCCCCGGGGGCCGGTCCTTATCGAGATCAATACCAATGCCGGAGGAGCTCTCCTGTGCTGTAAGCCAACCCCGCATTTAGAGCAAAGTCTCCTTGCCATGTTCCGTCAGGAATGGGAGCTTGCCGGCACCGGACGTCCCTTAACCCGGGTTGCCATCATCGATGATGAGCCCGAGCGCCAGTTTCTGTTACCGGAGTTCCAGTTGTTTCAGGCGCTGTTCCAACGCCACGGGATCATGGCTCACATCGCTGCCCCGGAGCAGCTCAGCTACCGGGATGGCCATCTCTGGCTGGAGCGTGAGATTGTGGATTTGGTCTATAATCGCCTGACCGACTTTACTCTGGCAGAGGATGCGCATGCTCCGTTGCGCGAGGCGTATCTGGCAAATGCGGTGGTGGTGACTCCGCACCCCCATGCCCATGCCCTCTATGCCGACAAGCGTAACTTTGAACTGCTGTGTAATCCTGAGGCATTGGGCGAACTGGGGGTGTCTGCCGAACTGAGCGCCAATCTTGTCGGCGCCATCCCGCAAACCACTATGGTCAAGGCGGAAAATGCCGATGCCTTATGGCAGCAACGTCGGCAACTGTTTTTCAAACCGGCCCATGGGTATGGCAGCAAGGGTACCTACAATGGTGAGAAGCTGACCCGGCGGGTATGGGCACAGTTACCTGAGAGTGATTATGTCGCGCAACAACGGGTTCCACCCAGCCGTTTAATCGGCCCCGCTGGCGAGCTGAAGGTCGATCTGCGCCACTACACCTATGCCGGTCAAACGCTATTGCGTGCGGCACGCCTCTATCGGGGGCAGACCACTAATCTGCGTACTCCCGGCGGGGGATTTGCCCGGGTAGAGGTGGGGGAATAGCCGACAGATTTCAAAACTGTGTCAAATGCCGCACTTTGCTGGGTTATTTGCCACTATCTTCAAGGTTATTCCTTTTAATGTTCAATTAAATCATTGTGTTATGGTTGGCATGCTATCTGCTCTTTAGTCTGGAAATAATCAAATAGTGGGGGAAGATATGCCCGAATCCAGACAAAATCCAACACAGTATCCGCTGCCCTCCCTGCTGGCCGGCGCCGGTCTTACCCTGGCCTCTCTAATTATTATTCCTGCGATTGCTCAGCGCGCCGGTATGGGGCCGGCATTGACCGGAGCCTTGCGTGCGGTATTAATGAAGGCCTCCAGCAAAGTCTGAATGGCTGAGTTCGCCCGATCATTGGGTAACGCACCGAGCTGAAGAGTTGTCGACCGGATGAAGCGATATTCTTGATATCACCACAATGACTTCCAGAAACAGTCTGTAAACAGCCATGGATGATGCTATGCTTGGCTGAATGGCAAGCACACGATCCGCTCACCGTACTCGGCGCAATTCCAACTTCGTTCTCTGGTTTCTTGTTCTGCTTGTTCTGTT
This sequence comes from Candidatus Thiodiazotropha sp., assembly GCA_037384565.1. Taxonomy (GTDB): domain Bacteria; phylum Pseudomonadota; class Gammaproteobacteria; order Chromatiales; family Chromatiaceae; genus Thiodiazotropha. The sequence goes on along the minus strand of JARRNW010000006.1, from coordinate 11,283 downwards.
CGGGTTGGCTACCTGGGTGGATGCTTGGCGAAGCCGTCTTCAGGCACAAGCGTCCCTGCCGGTAAAGCAGGCAGTAGTGGAGGATCTGGGACTTACTGATCTCTGTCTGTTCACCGAGGCCCGTTATACAAGAAATCCCTCCCAGACGGATCTCAACACCGCCTTTCAGGATCATCCCCTGTCCTTAGAACACTTTCCTTCCGGTTCATTGATCGAACCGCTTCAGGGCATGGGGGGCAAGCCCTGATACCGTACTGCCATGAGATCCCTCCTTACCCGTCAACGCCTCTTGATTGATCATGCCTTCGCTTCCCTGGCCCGGCATAAATCACTCAATTTGGGGCTGCTGTTGGTCGACACGCTGATCATTTTTAGTCTCGCCTCGGTTTTGTTGTTCAGTCATGCGCTCAAACATGAAGGCGCCATCCTCTTAAGCAAAGCCCCGGACCTGGTGTTGCAGGGTGACACCCTTGGGCGCCACGAACTCATTCCGTCGCGCTATCTGCCTGGGATTCAGTCCATCACAGGGGTGGGGCGAGTGCAGGGAAGGTTATGGGGGTACTTCTTCGATCCGGTGGTGGCCGCCAATTACACGTTGCAAGTACCGCTTCAAAATACCCCGGCGCCCGGGCAGGTGATCATCGGTTCAGGCGTGGCGCGTAGTCGCGGGGCCGCAGTGGGCGACGTGCTGGCCTTTCGTGGCTATGATGGGACACTGTATCCCTTTACCGTTTCCGGGATCCTGCCGAACGACACGGATATCGTCAGTGCGGATCTGATGCTGCTGGCGGAAGAGGATTTTCGCGGTTTCTTCGGAATTACGCCCGATTATTTCACCGATTTCGTGATCACCCTGACCCCAGATGCCAGAGTGGGCGAGGTGGGTGGGCGGCTCACCGGCTTGTTTCCGGATACCCGGATTATTGACCGAAGGGGGATTCTGGCGACCTATCGCGCCCTGTTTGGCTGGGGTGATGGGATGATGCTGATCCTGCTTGTCGGAGCCCTGTTGGCGCTAATTATTTTCATCGTACAAAAGGCCTCTGGACTCTCGGCCGAGGAGCGGCGTGAGGTCGGTATTCTCAAGGCGGTGGGCTGGGATACCTCCGATATCATCATGCTCAAGCTCTGGGAGGGGTTCCTGATCACCGCTCCGGCCTTTCTGTTGGGTTATAACCTGGCCTATTGGCATGTGTTTGGTGCTTCCTCAATTTTGTTGCAGCCCTTGATCATGGGTTGGTCGTCGTTATCGCCAGAGCTGAATCTGATACCGTATCTGGATGCCTTGCAGTTGGCGGTGCTCTGCCTGGGGGCGGTTTTTCCCGCCGTTGTGGCTTCGGTGGGGCCTGTTTGGCGTGCCGCTACCGTGTCACCCGATAGGCTGGTGTAGTGTTTAATTACCAGTCAGGTTGGATATACTTTCTAACAGGGTCGACTAAACTGGTACAGGGTACTGTTTTGCTCACAATGCGATTTCTATTCCTGTCACTGCTCCTGGCCTTGATGGCCTGTAGCGGCGAGCGTCCCCAACTGCAGCAGGGTTCGCTCCCCCCATCCTTTAGTGCCGAAACCTTGGACGGCCGGACCGTGCAGGTGCCAGACGGGGTCAAGGGTCAGGTGGTGGTGATCCGTTTCTGGGCCGACTGGTGTCCCTTCTGCTATGAAGAGATGCGTGATATCGAGCAGGTATATCGCGATCTGAAGGGGCAGGGTTTGACGATTCTGGCAGTTAATGTGGGGCAGGATCGTGACACCGCGAAACGCTTTGTCGAGCGGACCGGCATCAGCTACACCGCGCTGCTCGATCCCGATTCCGTAACTGCTCGCGCCTATGGGGTGATCGGTCTGCCGACATCCTTCTTTATCGATCGACAGGGGCGTATCCACTCGAAGATTCTTGGAGAGTCCAATGCCGCCATGTTTCGCCGTGGCGTGGAACCCTTGCTGTGAAGGATACGGTTAGGAACCCATCGTTGAGCTGCGACCTCTGCCTGTTGCGAGTTGAGCGTGACTTTCCAATCCACACGCGAGCGCGTACGCTGCACTTCTGTTGCGAGGGATGCCAGGGGATCTACCGTATGCTGCATCAGCCTGAAGAGCTGCCTGAAGGGGGCGTCAAGGAGCAGGAGAATGAGTGATCCGAAAATTGAGATGTGCGAGGTGTGTGAAACACTCCTTAATCAGCAGGGTATCGATATATCGTCCATTACAAAGGGGGCCATAATGAGTACAGGTAATTCACTTTTTCGCAGTCCATGGCTGTGGTTCGCCGTTGGCGCGGCAGCCGGTTACTACGGCTACAAACATCGTAAGGAGTTTGCGGCCGTCCTGGCCAAAGCCGGTGATATGGGTAAGGATTTCGTGCAACAAGGTAAGGAGAACCTCGAAGACCTGTTGGAAGAAGCTCGCGAAAACGAGGAGGCCATGGGCGGAGAGGGTGGCGAAGCAGCCGCCGAAACCAAATAATTAGCGCAGGATTGAGCCATGAGCAATCAGCCTATCTTCGCTGAGGTGCGACTGCGGCACAGAGGGGCCGGACATCTGCGTTTCCAGATCCCCGAGATTCTCAGCCGCAAGGATATCGCCCTTTATCTGGAGCAGGGACTGCACCAGTTGGAGGGGGTGAGGCGGGTAGTGGTCTACTCGGATCAGCGCAAGCTATCGATCTTCTACATGGAGAATGTATGTGACGTTTATCAGGTGGTGCGCAAACTCGCACGCCTGATCGCGCTTCTGGTCGATCGCGGTTTCGTCACCCCGGAGGGCAAGGCGGTACCCCCTACCTGGAAAGATCGAATGAAAGCACGGTTTGCCAGTGTGCGTGCGGGGGGCAGCGTCCGAGCGCGTATCACGCGTTGGCGTGAACAGGCGAAAATGGCCAAGAATCTGCTCAATGCCCAATGGAAGGTCAATCCTGCGCTACGCATGCTGGGTGACAACCCGGAAAAGGCCGCTTATGGTTTTTTCAACGATATCGTCACCTTCTACCTGATCAAGGTCCACTGGGATTTGATTCTGGGCAAGTGGCTGAAGTCCCCATTGCGTTACCGCTATGAGTGGCTCACCGTATTCTATTTCGTTTTTCTCCTGGTCCGTTCACGCAAGCAGTAGTTTCACTTTTATACCCGACAGGTTATGGACTACAGCCCGAAAAATTACCAACTGGTCCACCGCCTGCGTCGGCGGGTACGTATTGCGATTCCCGGTTTACGCCGGGACCCGGAGCGCATGGCCCTGCTGGAGATCCTGCTGCGTAAACACCCACCACTCAAACAGGTGCGCGGGGTGAGTGGGATTGGCTCGCTGGCGATCCATTTCGATCCGCATCAGTTACCCCTGTTGAGCCTGCTGCCAATGCTCGATGCCGTGGTTGGCAATCTGTTGATCCAGGGCTCGGCTAAAGCGGCGCCAAAGGCCCCGCCAAACCCGCAACACTTCGAGGAAGGTGAGGTTCGAGACTGCTCTCTGGCGATCGAGGGGATGACCTGTGCGTCTTGTGCCGTGCTCATCGAGATGCGCCTCAAGCGCGATCCTCGGGTGCGACGGGCACGGGTCAACTTCGCTGCCGGTACTGCCCAGGTGGCGGGGCGGCTGGAACGCGATGCGCTGTTTCAAGTGGTCGAGAGTCTCGGTTATGTCGCCCGGCCGATGGATACCCTTGCGCAGCGTCGCCTGCTTGTGGAAAAGGAGAAGGAACGTCTGTGCGATGCCCGGAAGCGGGTGGTCTGGGCCGGATTGCTCTCACTGCCGGTGATGGCGATTGGCATGGCCATGCCGCGTTCCTTCCTGCTCAGGAGCGTAGAGTTTCTCCTTACCACTCCGGTGGTATTCTGGGCAGGTCGCTCCTTCTTTACCAAAGCCTGGGCTTTGGCCAAACAGCGTGAGGCTAACATGGACAGCCTCATCGCCTTGGGTGCTGGCAGCGCCTACATCTTCAGCGTACCCGCCTGGCTATTGGGCCGTCACCACCTCTATTTCGAAGCCGCGAGCGGAATCATTACCTTCGTTCTACTTGGTCGTTATTTGGAAGAGCGCGCCAAGGGGAAAGCCGGCGAGGCGATCCGCAAACTCATCGATCTGCAGCCGCAGACCGCCACGGTATTGCGCGATGGTATGGAAGTCGTTATTCCCGCCGAAGCACTGCAGTTGGGTGACCGGTTGCTGGTGCGCCCCGGCGAGCGCATCCCCACCGACGGAGAGGTGGAGAGCGGTTATTCCACGGTGGATGAGTCGATGGTGACAGGCGAGAGCGTTCCTGTCATCAAGACTCCCGGACAGAGTGTGGTCGGTGGTTGCATCAACGGCAGCGGCATCCTGCGCATTCGCGCCACCGCGGTGGGCAACGAAACCGTGTTGGCGGGGATCATTCGTCTGGTCGACCAAGCCCAGGGGAGCCAGTTACCTGTGCAGAAGATGGCTGACCGTATCTCGGCGGTGTTCGTCCCCGCTGTGATGGGGATTGCGGCGGTTACGGGTGGGGGCTGGTTGCTTGCCGGAGCGGGATTGACCAGCGCCGCGGCGAATGCCATCTCGGTGCTGCTCATCGCATGTCCTTGTGCTTTGGGTCTGGCTACCCCCACAGCGATCATGGTTGGCACCGGCCGCGCCGCGCAACGGGGGATCTTCATCCGTGGCGGCGAAAGTCTCGAGCTGGCCGCTCGACTTACTACCCTGGTAATCGACAAGACCGGTACCCTCACAGAGGGGCGTCCGATGGTGACAGAATGGTTCAATGTTTCCGATCTGGAAGATGGCGATCTGCTGGCACTAGCCGCTGGCGCCGAGCTCGATTCTGAACACTTCCTTGCCCACGCTGTGGTCGAGCACGCCCGCGAGCAGGGGATTGAGCCCATTGCCGCCACCCGGTTCCGGAGCGAACCGGGACGGGGCATTGCCGCCGAGGTCGGCGGTCATCCTCTGCTATTTGGTAATGCTGCCTGGCTGGAGGAGCATCAGGTAGTCTGTGATGGGTTGGCGGATCGCGCCGCTGCCCTGGCGGCAGAGGGCAAGAGCCCGGTCTATCTGGCTTTGGACAATGAGATTGCGGCGCTCTTTGCCATCGCAGACCGGCCTCGGAGCGAGGCCCGGAGTGGGGTGGCGGCACTGCGCAGGCTTGGGCTGGAGGTGGTGATGGTGACCGGCGACAACCGCGCCACTGCTGAACAGATCGCCCGTGAGGTGGGCATCGAGCGAGTGGTCGCCGAGGCGACACCGGTGGAGAAACTCACCTACATCGAGCAGCTGCGCGAAAGCGGGCAGCGGGTAGGGATGGTTGGTGACGGGGTCAACGATGCCCCGGCCCTGGCTACCGCCGATGTTGGCATCGCGATCGGCAGCGGCACCGATGTGGCCATCGAGGCGGCCGATATCACCCTCGTGAGTGGTGACATCACCAAGGTTGCCGAGACCGTACTCTTGAGTCGGCGTACCATGCGAGTTATCCGCCAGAATCTGTTCTGGGCCCTGGGGTACAATAGTGTCGCTATTCCAGTGGCCGCCCTGGGTCGGCTGACTCCGATGATCGCTTCCGCCGCCATGGCTATGAGCTCGGTCTCGGTGGTGACCAATTCCCTACGACTCCAGCGTTCTGAGGCGGTCAATGGTTCGAAGGAGGTTTCAGTCGATCGTGCCTCATAGCGTTACCGCGGTAGTAAACCGGGTCAAGATAAAAGAAAATCAACCGAAAATGAACGCAAATCACCTCGCAATTTGATGGGTTTCCTTATCGTTGCACAAATCTAGTACTTGAATGTACACAATTCGTTAAGAATTTATGCAACTACAGGGTTTATCTGGGAATATATGCAAGCGGAATATGATTACACCATGGCCTTCCTGGCCGGCCTCATGGGCAGCGGCCACTGCATCGGTATGTGCGGTGGTTTGGTCTCGGCCTTTTTCATGAAAATCGGTGATGGGGATAAAGGCGTGCTGCCCTATATCGCCTATCATTGTGGGCGCATCGGGGTTTATGTCTTGGTCGGTCTTGCCGCCGGGCTCGTGGGTCTCGCGCTTACCTCCACCGGGTTTATTGGTAAGGCCCAGGGGATACTGCAAATCATCGCCGGGGTTTTCGTGATTCTACTTGGCCTGGATATCCTCGGGATCGGTCCGTTCCGGATGAGTTTTTCATTTCTTCCCATTAAAACTCTGAGTGCCAAGTTCTTTGAGGCGACAAAAAAGGGGCCGGTGAGCGGGTCACTGATTGCCGGGATCGTCAATGGATTCATGCCCTGTGCCCTGACCCTGGCGGTAGCGGTCAAGGCCACCACATCGGGTGGCCCGATAGAGGGAGGGGGGCTGATGTTCGCCTTTGGTCTTGGCACCCTCCCGTCGATGCTGTTCGTCAGCGCCTTGTTCGGTAAACTGGGGGTGAAGTTTCGCGGCCAACTGCTCAAGGTCGCGGCATTGTTCGTCATCGGTCTGGGTATCAGTACTCTGCTCCAGGGGCTGGCCTATTTCAATGCGATAAAAGGGTTGGCGAACTGGTAAATGAATTTTTACAATCACTACCATCCGGCCCAGGTTTAGAAAAAGAGGGAATCCATAACAATGGGACAGAGAAAACAGCTTCTCCAGGCAGGTCGTACTGCGGCTAAGGCAGGCATGGCGGCTTCCATGGGGACTTTGGTCTATACCGGTTTCAAGCGAGGCCGCTCGGCCATGCATGTGCACACTTGGGCGGGTATGGCCCTACTCGGTTTTACCCTTTGGCATATCTATCTCTACCAACCGAAGCGGCGTTCGGCTGCAAAGCGTCATGAAAAGGTTAAACAAGCAGCCAGATCACGGAATAAAGTGGAATAACTTGTCTTCGAACACTAAGATCATAGTTCGATACAAGGTGACCTGGATTATGAAACTAAGTGTTCATGTCACCATATGACGTGTATCGCAGACTGTTGCCATGAGCAGCAAATCCTCATTAACTATATATATCGTCAACGAGACTGAGGAGTTTTTCCTGTCAGGAGATGGGAACGCTGGAACACGGCTGCCAGCGGTTGCTTGACTATTCAGACTCAATGTTTTCTCTGGTCGCTTTCGACGGCTCCGGAGTCAACCGTGCTGAGCATATCACGGTATGACGATGGCGTTATTGAGCGGCGCTCTGTAAGCGCAGAGACGATTTGACGACGATCCAATCGTTGCGGAATTTTGGGTTAAAATTGACTTGATTACCGTTATCCCGATTAGGAGTACGGATATGGCATCATCAGTAAAGCCCATCTGTTTTATCGCGATGCCTTTTGGCAAAAAGCCTCCTCCTGGAATGCAGGCACCATTGGTGGATTTCGATGCCATCTATCATGTGATGGCCGAGGCGATCACCGCTGCGGGATTGGAAGTGATTCGCGCCGATTTTGAATCTGCTGGCGGTTTTATTCATAGCGCGATGTTCGAGCGGCTCCTGCTGGCGGAATATGTGATTGCGGATTTAACCTTCGCCAACCCCAATGTGTCCTACGAAGTTGGGGTTCGCCACGGCGCCTCCAGCGGAGCGACCCTTCTGGTTTGTGCTCAGGGAGAATCCCTGGGTTGGCTTCCCTTCGATTTTGCACCGTTGCGGGTGCTTCCCTATCAGCTCGATGAAGACGGTCGGCTGTCCGATGGGGTCGCCGAGGCGTTGAAAACCCATCTTCAGTCTCGCCTGGATCAGGCACGCAACGGACAACTTCCTATCGACAACCCTATTATGCAAGTCATGGAATTCGTTCCGGCATCCCGGGTGGATCATCAAAAGACCGACACCTTTCTCCACCGTTTACAGTATGCCAGCGAAGTGGGTCAGCGTGTTGCGGATGCCTTACGGAGCGCAGATGCGCCTATTAAGCAACTTCAGGCGATCGAGGAAGAGATACTGGCAGGTCCGGATACCGTGGCGCAACTACATACCGCCCTCATGGCGGTCTATCTGGGGTATCGGGAAAAAAAGGCTTACCAGAACATGGTTTTGCTTTACGACCAGTTGCCAGACGAACTCAAGCATAAGTCGGTTACGAAAGAGCAGCTTGCTCTGGCCTACAATCGATTGGCGGAACAGTGTGGGAAACAGGGGGATGGCGCCCAAGCTCAGCAGTATCGTCAGAAAGCCCTGGAGACCGTTGAATCGATTCCCGTTAGTCAAAGAACCAGCGAAACCTTTGGCATCATTGGTCGAATCTACAAAGGCCATTATGACGCAGAGCGGCACGCGGGAAACGGGATAAAAGCCGAGGCCATGCTGCGTCGCGCGATCGAAAGCTATGAAGCGGGTGTTCGTGAAGATCCGCGGGACTACTACCCGGGCGTGAATGCGGTGACCCTGCGTCTCGTGCGCGGTTCTGCGGAAGATCTCGAGTTCCTCCAAAGTTTTATTCCCGTTGTGCGCTTTGCCGTGGAACGCTCAGTGGAAAGCACCGATCCGATGGAGCGCTACTGGCAGATCGCTACAAAGCTTGAGCTCGCCACGGCTGCAAAGGACTGGGCCGCCGCGCGGAACTTTCTGGTTGATCTCGTGGGCATCCCGGCACACGACTGGATGCACGAAACCACGATAGGAAATCTACAGATCCAAAAATCAGCGTTCGCCGCCGATCAGGTTGCTGTCGAGCGATTGACTGCTACGATAGAAGATATCAATAAGATCTGAATCCTCTGTCCTTGTGGTTATTATCAGACAGCACATACAGGAGAGTGTCGCGCCATGTCCGAAAGTCACATTATTTTTATTCATGGTCTATCCAATAAACCCCCGGTCGAGGATCTGCGGCGTATCTGGCTGAGTGCTCTGGCGGAACCCCACAAAAGCGATAATGGGTTCGACCTGGGTGCTGTAGGGGTTCAGGACTACTTTGTGTACTGGGCCGATCTGTTTTACGAGAAACCACTTGCCGCTGCCGACTACGAGAGTCGCAGTGATGAGATGGAGGACAGTGTGGCGGGTGAGTTCGATCTGTCCGAAGACGAGTGGATGCGGCGCATGCGCGAGATGTTTGATGTGGATGAGGATGAACCCTTTGATAATGCGCCGCTCGAGGATGCCGTCCAGCCATACGAGCGAATTCCACTGCCGGGTCCGCTAAAGAAAAAGATCATGAAACACTTTCTCCAGGAGGCCCATGACTATCTGTACAACAAGAACGGTATGCGTGACACCATACGTCAACGGGTCATGGATGCGCTGACGGCCGCGAAAAACGCAGGCGGCCCGGTGGTGCTGGTTGGCCATAGTCAGGGGACGTTTATCGCATACGATGTGTTGACGGGGGTTGCTGAGTGCCCACAGATCGATGGCTTCATGACCTTTGGCAGTCCCTTGGGTATCGATGAAGTTCAAGACCGGTTGGTGTGGACGAGGGAGAACGGATTCCCGGAGAAAGTGAGTGGTAATTGGATAAACGTTTATGACCCGTTCGATGTGGTGGCGCGTCTGGATCCCAAACTGGCGAACGATTTCAAACGGCACGGTGAAGAGGCCGTAATCGATCTCCAGGAAGAGAACTGGGGTACTTGGCGTCACTCGGCCACTAAGTATCTGAAGGGGGGTGGTTTGCGCAAGCATCTACGTCGGCTTGCCGACAGGGGATAGATCCTGTGAACGATGTTTCAACACCCGAAAGGTTTCTGGATTATCTGGATGAAGCCCTGCAGGCCTGCGAATTCGATCGTATCGGTGCATTGACCGCATCCATTGATCCGGGTTTGTTTTCTGAGGACCAGGCTACGGTGGCACTGAACATGCTGCGTCGAAAACGCCGGTTCGGTGAGTTGGGGAACATGGCCAATACCTTCATCGCATCCGGTTTCGAGACGCCGGTCTTCAGGCGCCAGCTTGCCCAGGCGCTGATCGATCAACATCACCTGGATACAGCTTGGCGGGTCCTTCAGGTATCGGATCGACAGGTGGCTGACGATGACCCGGAGCGCGCGGAGATTAGCGGGCTCATCGGCCGGACATTTAAGCAGAAATATGTCGAAGGTGGTGATGAGGCGGATTTACGAAAAGCCGTTTCAGCCTATCAAAGCGGTTGGGAACGCAGACAGGGCGACTACCGTTGGAACGGTATCAATCTGGCCGCCTTGCTCAAACGGGCGGAGCGGGATCATGTCACAGTGGATATACCTGTACCTGCACCACAAATCGCATCTGAAATACTCAACGAAATCCAACAAAAGCGCAGAAGCCAAGAATTAACGGTATGGGATTACGGTACTGCGATGGAGGCCTCCTTCGCTCTGGGTAACGATCAGGACGTGGTGAAATGGGCCACTCAGTACGTAAGACATCCGGGCGCGGATGCCTTTGAATTGGGCGGTACCCTAAGACAGTTGCAGGAGGTGTGGCAGATCGATGAATCTGATATCGGTCGGCAGTTGATCCCTGTGTTTCAATACGAATTGCTGCAACGGGATGGGGGCAAGGTGCCGGCCAACGGGTTGCTGGAGACGAAAAAGGACGCCTTTGAGGCCATCTACGGATCGGAAGCCTATGTTCGTTTCGAGTGGTTGCAGAGTCTGTCCGGACTTACGCTCGGAATCGCAAGAGTCCACAATACGACAACCGGCGAGCCATTCGGTACCGGGTTTGTCGTCAAGGGATCGGATCTCTGTGCCGCCTGGGGTGACGCGCCGGTGTTCGTCACCAATGCCCATGTCATGAGCGAGCAGGCTGCAGACGAGGCCCCCCTGGGGCCCGGGGACGCATCCGCGGAATTCACCCGGATGCCCGGTCGGCCGAAAGTGGTGTTAGGTGAAAAGCTGTATCACTCGCCCAAGATCAATCTCGACTGTTGGATCTGCCGGATACAACTCCCGGACAATATTCCAAGTTTGGGTACAACCTTCTACAATCCCCTGGTTTCAACACCGGGGGATCGGCCCCAGCGTGTCTATGTGATCGGGCATCCCAAAGGTGGCGAACTGGCCATTTCGATGTATGGTAACGGCCTGGTGGGATATGAAATGCCCTATGTACACTACAAAAGTCCCACCGAAGGCGGTAGCTCCGGGTCTCCCGTGCTCAACCGAAGTCTGAAGACCTTTGCTCTGCATCACAAGACCCGGGAAGCCCTGAAGGTTAACGAGGGCGTACTGCTTGAGCAGATCAAACAGGGAATCTATTAACCCAGCATATTTAGGTGCCGGGTTAATATAGGACACTACACTAGGCGCGGCGTGTGGTTTTGAGATCCAACATGCTCAACAGACCCTTGGCTTTCGTCAGTAACTCGGTGCGGTGGGCAAGACCATTGGAACCGCCTGTGATCCGTTTGGTCATCTTGGCCACATCGTCCTTGTCGG